>MNYD01000050.1 GCA_001872925.1 Dehalococcoidia bacterium CG2_30_46_19
ATAGCCTAGCTTGGTGGCATGATCCACGGCAGTCAGAATATATCTTTTAAGGCTATTCCGGTAGATAACGATAGTATCAAGCTGAAAGAGGAAACAGGGTCTCCCTTCCTTCACTAGCTGAGTTATTCTTCTCTTCGGTTTCTGACGAGCTCTGGCTCTCCTTCTAGCAATTTTCTCTGCCCTCCTCTGGTCGGGATAGAGCTTATATCTTCGAATCACCCTCTCAATCTTCCAGGTAGAGATCTCGTCACAATATTCCTTCTCATAGAGAACCTTCAGCTTCTTTTTGCCATAGTAAGGATATCTCTTCCTCAAGCGCCTTATCCTCTCTTCCTGGATGAGGGTCACCTCCCATTTTCTCTTATGGCAAGGGGCCTTAGATTGGTTAGTTAAGCTACGGACATCGTATTTAGAGTCCTTAAAGCGCTTGAGTCACTTATAAAAGGTCTTCCTTGAGATGCCGAAGTGCTGGGCAGTGAGGGTGGCATTCCCTTTTCCTGCTGTATGGTAGAAGACCATCTACTCCACTCTTAATCTCTCCTGGGTGGTAAAACCCAAAAGGTCTGCCATTCCCCTCCGGCATTCATATCTATCCTTCAGGACAATGGGCTTTCTTTTAAAGAAGTAGAAGCTGGTTGACTTTCTCATCCTGGTAACTCCTTATGGTAAGTTAATATCATTACTAACCATACCATGAGTGTTACCCATGTATCTCAGCCTCCGCACACAGTCTCCGATTTGAATCATCTAAAATCCAACCGAAGGGAGAGTTATTAAATCACAAAAAATCTAACCGAAAATATTTAATATGTAGCCTGGTTAGTAATAGGTTTACGGGAAGCAGGGGAGGTCCGAGCAAGCTGAGCCAATAAAGAAAGTGGTACCCCATACAGTTACATCTTTTATGATACAACAACCTAAAGTTGGGTTACCTAGTTAAATGATTTGACACGTAGAGCAAGTCTGCAATTCATTGATCATTGATGAATGCTACCAAGTTGCTGTAGATTACAGTAACAGGGCATGCCAGAATCTTGCACAGTTGCCTGCCTGTCCCAGCCGCGAAGCGTTAGTAAACCTAGCAGCATACGTAGTCAAGAGAAGAAAATAGCAGAGAAGCTCTCAGCTGTCAGTGCAATGACAGGTAAAATTGTGTAGTGATTTATGCGGTCGATAAATAGTTTCAACCAGGAATGAGCATCTTAGCAGCAAGCTCGGCTAGTCTCATTATGGGAGCAGGAATAATACCAAGCAGTAAGACGCCGAGGCAGGCGAGAGATAATGCCACTCTTAGGGCTCCAGAAGAGGGCACTTTTTCCTGAGACACTGGCTTGCCAAGCCACATTACCTTTACCACGTGGAGATAGTAGTAGGCTGATACTACACTGTTTATGACTGCAATAACCACCAGCCACAACAAGCCATGCTGGACAGCCCCGCTGAAGATATAGAATTTAGCCATAAAGCCAGCGGTTGGCGGCAGACCGACAAGGGAAACAAGACACAGGGTCAAACCTAAAGCTAGCAGTGGTGCACGTTTACCCATGCCTGAATAATCATCAATACGGTCACTATCAAGCTTATTGGAGATAGCAATGATGGCAATAAACGCCCCTAGATTAGTTAACGCATAGCTGCCCAGGAAGAAGAGGAGACTACTTTGCCCCAAGATATCGGCGGCAGAAGAAAACCCCATAGTGGCTAACCCCACCATAAGATAACCAGCATGAGCTATACTGGAGTAACCTAACATTCGTTTAATGTTGGTTTGGGGGATAGCAACCACATTGCCCAAGGTCATGCCAATAGCGGCGAGCACAGCGAAGATTAATCCCCATTCCAAGCTCAGCCAGTGGGGAAGTGCAAAGAGAGAGTAGAAGACACGTAGGATAATGGCAAACCCGGCTGCTTCTTCAGCCACAAGATAAGCAGTTATTGGCGTTGGTGCCCCCTCATAAACATCGGGTGCCCACATGTGGAAAGGAACGGCAGCAATCTTGAAGCCGAAGCCAGCTATCAGCAGCACTATACCTAGAATAAGCCCTGGACTGGCTAGAACTCCAGTTAAAGACATCGTTTGAATAACCCGTGCAATCTCTCCCAGTTGCGTTTCACCAGTAAAACCAAAGACAAGTGCCATCCCATAAAGCAATATGGCTGAGGCTACCGCTCCTAGCAGCAGAAATTTAAGTGAGGCCTCATTGGATTTGTGGTCTTTCAGAAAACCAACCAGAATATAGAAGGATATGCCGGTTAATTCCAGAGCCATATAGATAGAGATTAACTCAGTGGTGGCTGCCATCAGCATCATCCCTATGGTTGATAACAGCACCAGAGCATAGTATTCCCCCTGAAAGCGGGCAAACTTGGATACATAATCAACTGAGGAGAGAATAACCAGGGCGGCAATGCCTAAGAATAGCAGCTTGAAGAACAGGGCAAAGTTGTCTACTACCAGCATATTGTTGAACATAGCCTGAGTGCTGTCTCCCCATAGAACTACGCTGAAGCCGCCGGATACTACCAAACCAACAAGACTAATTACCGCCAACAGCCCCTTCCGCTGGATAAAGAGGTCGAGCAGAATTACTATTATGGCAAAGGCGCCCAGGGTTAGTTCAGGTGCAAATAGTTCCAAATTCAAAATTTTGCTCCTTTATCCACCTAATAAGCCCATTATGGGTGAAATGCCAAGCTTAATAACATCGGTTAGAATTGCGGGATAGATGCCGACCAGCATAATCGCTGCCACAAAGATAAACATATATACCTTTTCCAGCATATCGGCATCCATCACACCGTTGAATTTCTCCAAGACAGGACCATAGAATACCCGCTGTATCATCCATAGAATGTAGCCAGCGGCGATGACAACACCCAGCACTGCCAAGATGGTATAAACATGAATCCCAGAAACGATAGTGCTGGAGAAGCTGCCTACAAAAACCAGAAACTCAGCAGCAAACCCACTGGTAGTAGGTAACCCCAAGGCACCCAGCCCAGCTATGGAGAAGACAACAGCAATCACCGGCATCTGCCGGGCCAAGCCGCCAAGCTTTCTAAGGTCACGTTCGCCAGCATTGTGCATGACCAGTCCTGCCACAGCAAAGAGGAGCCCGGTAATAACGCCGTGACTGAACATCTGAAGAACAGCTCCAACCATGCTCACCCGACCTAGAGCGAAGATGCCCAGAAGCACGTAGCCCATATGGCTGATGCTACTATAAGCAATCAATCTCTTCAGATCAGTTTGTCTTATGGTTATGGCTGCTCCATAGAGCACATTGACTACGGCTAATGCCACTAACAAAGGCGCATATTGTCGAGCAACATCAGGGAATACGGTTACACATAGGCGAATCATACCGTAGCCACCCATCTTAAGCAGCGCCCCAGCCAGCACGACGCTAACCGCGGTCGGAGCATCAGTATGAGCATCAGGTAACCAGGTGTGCAACGGAAAGACAGGTAGCTTAACGGCAAAGCCGGTAAAAAGAAGGAAGAAGATAGCTACTGTGGGGACAACAACTCGAAATGAAGCAAGCCCAGTCTGGGCTATGTCCACCATACTAAGGCTACCAGTAGTAAAATACAGGCAAAGGATGCCAGCCAGCATCACAGCACTGCCAAACAAAGTATAAATAACATACTTTATCGCTGAGTATTCCTTCCTCCCCGTCCCCCAGATAGAGATGAGGAAATACATGGGAATAACCTCTATCTCCCAGAAGAGGAAGAACAGTAGGAGGTCAAGGGAACAAAACACCCCCAGGATGCTTGTTTCCAATAGTAGTAGCCAGGCAAAATACTCCCGCGGTCTGAGGTCAATCTTCCATGAAATGAGGATAACCAGAAAGCCTAAGAGGGTCGTTAGCAATACCATGGGCAGGCTTATACCATCAACACCCAAGTGGTAGTAAGCGTTAATGGCGGGAATCCACGACAGCTTCTCCTCAAACTGAATTACTCCAGCTGCTCCCAGCGACCTATCAAACTGACAAAAGAGCAAGATGGCTAAAGCCAGAGGAACGAAGCTAAAAATGGCAGCCAGACGCTTAATCACCCTATCGGACAAACCGGGCAGGAAGGCAATCAAAAGCGCCCCTGCCACCGGCAGGAAGATCATGGCTGTTAGATAATCAAAGCTCAACTATACCAACCCCTATAGAGTCTACTTATCAACCTCACCATAGAAGATTTCAATCGGTTTTCCATGCAAATTCATAAACATTCATCCGAAGAAGTATAGACAGAGAATAATAGCTAAAACACCGACGCCAATGGCCATGCCATATAGCTGCAGCTGACCGGTTTGCACCCTCCTCATAGTTCTACCCCCCGCTATAGTCCCAACAGCTATGCCATTTACTGCCCCATCCACACCATGAATATCAAATTGCTGTAAGCCAGCGAAAAATCCGTTAATTAACACCTTGCCCACAATAGCCCTTTCATAAAGCTCATCAAACCAATATTTCCGATAGAACAGGGTACATAGTGGTTTGAACATACTGCCGATTCGCTCCGCCGATAGCCACTTGGCGCTATACGTAGCATAGGCTAAGAGGATACCCAGACCAGCCAGTATCAGTGATACCCAGGGCAAGGGATGCGTCAAGACACCAAAGAAACCTTGGACAAAGCTTTGTGTCCCACCATGACCAAAAAGTTGACTGAACCTCCCGGTGACATTCCAGAGACCAGAGACAACGGCCAGGATAGCCAGAACAACCATCGGTACAACCATTACCGATGGTGATTCGTGAGGATGAGCACCGTGGGCCTCGGGATTACCGCCACGATACCCCCCACCAAAGGTAAGGAAGACCACACGGAACATATAAAAAGCAGTCATAAATACTGTTATCATCGCCAGGCAAAATAGAATGGGCTGACTTAAAAGAGAACTGGCGAGAATTTCATCCTTGCTCCAGAAGCCAGACAATGGCCAGATACCGACAATACTCAGGGAGGCAATAACAAAGGTAGCATATGTCCACGGCATCACCCGGCGTAGTCCTCCCATGTTACGCATATCAAATGTTCCCGTAGCATGATTGACACTGCCGGCGCCAAGAAATAGTAGTGCTTTGAAGAAGGCGTGATTAAACAGGTGAAAAATACCAACAACTACACCGCCGCTTCCCAACCCCAGCATCATATAGCCAAGCTGGCTGATAGTAGAATAAGCCAGAACCCGCTTAATGTCGGTCATCACCAATCCCATAGTGGCAGCAAAGATAGCCGTGAAACCACCGATGATGGCTACTGTGGTTAGTGCCTGCACCGAGTTAGCAAAGAGGGGATAGGTGCGGGCAACCAGAAAGACGCCAGCGGCAACCATGGTCGCCGCATGAATTAAGGCGCTAACGGGGGTGGGACCCTCCATAGCATCAGGCAGCCATACATGGAGTGGAAACTGAGCTGATTTGCCTACCGCCCCGGAAAAGATGCCAATAGCTGCCCAGGTAAGCGTGGCGCCAGCTAACCCACCAGTTATGGCTAAGTGAGAAAGCTCTGTGATATCAAAGGTTCCGGTATTGAAGTATAGGAAAAGGATGGCAGCTAGAAAGCCAAAGTCACCAAAGCGGGTGACGATAAAAGCCTTTTTAGCTGCATCGGCTGCTGCTGGACGGTGAAACCAGAAGCCAATAAGCAGATAAGAACATAACCCCACCCCCTCCCAGAATACGTATAAAAAAAGCAGGTTGTCGGCCAGAACTACCCCCAGCATTGACCCAGT
>MNYD01000148.1 GCA_001872925.1 Dehalococcoidia bacterium CG2_30_46_19
CCTGCAAAGGACCAGTCATAATAAACAAAGTGTTCTGGGGAGACAGTGGGGCAACTTGAGGGGAAACTCTGTCAAGAAAGAGCTTAGCTGCTAACCCACTGCCGCCAATGAACTTCCGCAAGGTTTCATCATCCACGCTCGTTTTCGAAATCTTCCCCGAAGTTAAATTTACCTCCAGAATCTTGCCCGCATACCCTCCTTTTGACATTTTCAACACCTCCTTTAATCTTATCTTACAGGAAACGCTTTTTCGGCGAAGCGGAGGAGATTCAGTGTAAAGCTCCTCCCTTTGCCTTTCAGCAACTTTTGTCCAACAGGCTTTATGCCCGACCTCTGCAGTGCCTCGCCGAACTTCAGCGGCATATATTTAGAGCGGCAGGGCTTGCCCCGGCAGAGCCAGATAGTTCTTTTTCTTGGCTGAAGGATGAATGAATAAACGGTCTCCCCTTCCGCCATGGCATCCAGCGCCTTTTTTAATCGAAACCGACGCAAATACCAACCATAATTCCATAAGTGGCAGCAGATAGTGGAATCGTCCACAATTCCTGTTGGGGGAACTTCGAAATCAGGAAGCAGGCTATAGTTCTTTCCATGGTCGGAGGCAAAATGTATCACAGTTTCCAAATCAAATTTACCGCTATATTCTCTGGCTAGTTCCCAGGCACGCCCTAACCGGGCATAACTGCCCGCTATCGCCTTTTGCTTATTCGGCTCCGCACCACCTGAGAGCTCCCTGCTTAAATGCTGGTGATGGTTCGTCTCCACCATAACGCCACTTTCCTCAATGCGGCTGACAGCGATATGGTTCTTGCTATACTCTATGGTAACGGCGTTGCCCTGCTCATCTGCCCACATGGAGTTCAGATTGGCGAATACCGCCGCACTATAGCCAGGGAGGACAAGTCTATTGTTCCCAGTATAAAGCTGAGATACTTCGTCCACCGTGGAGCAGGAAGAAAGCGCCCTCTGAATTATCTCAAGAATGGTCACCCCTTCCCCATCGCCATCCTTCATGCCCACAGCATTCCCTACAAAGCACAAGCCCTTCTCGTTCATCATACCGATGTGCAGCCAGCCTGGAATGCCCCAGGCCACATAGTTATACCCTCCCGAATTGGCGACGAAAAAGCGGAATCTATCGAAGATAAGCTTGGCGGGGCGGAGAATATCGAAGTTCCATAAAAGGTATATTTCGCCGTCTTTAGTCGTCGGCGGAACAGCAACAAGCGTAGTACAGCTCATAATCACCTCGGTATCGAAATTTATGACTCAAACCAAGAGTTATTATGCAACTTGTTCCCACACCCTGGCAATACTTTGTTTATCCCACCAGGGCCCGTGGACTGCTTTGCTGCACTACATCCTGGTTCAGGTGTAGAAACCACCATATAAAATGCCTCACATCAGTTATCCTCCATCAAGCCATCCACATCATGGCGCAACGACACCCTACACATTCATAACATAGTATAATAGCCTGCACCAGGTCATACTGGGGAAAGTAATGACAAATTTAGCACAAGAAGGTCCATCTAGAAGATAGGAGGTGTAGCGTGATTTGGAAAGAACTTTTAGGTTTCATCGCCGGGGCTTTAACAAACGCAGGATTCATTCCACAGGTATGGCGTCTGTTTAAACTCAAGAGTGCCCATGAGATAAGTTTGCCCTTTATTTTACTCTTCTTAGTGGGACTTGCTTGTTGGCTTGCCTACGGAATTTTACTGAACTTAAAGCCAGTAATCTGGTGGAATGCCATAGCGACGGCAATGATGTGCGCTATGTTATATGCCAAGCTAAAGTATGGTAAATAAAGGAACTAATCCTCGAAAGGGGAATTGAAACGCTGGAGACCATATTGAGTGATATACTGTTAATTTAACCAAAGCGTTAGTGGTAATGTCAGTAATATTAGCAGAAGGAGGTAAGGCTTTATGAAACAGCTAGAGGATTACCGGAGTGCAGGCGAGGAATTATACCAGAAGTTACGGATTAACACCTTTCCCGTGGCTGTAAAATATATAAAAGCTATTACAGAGATTCCAGAAGGATTTACCAGACCATCCGCGTTTGGACAGAAATGGAGTTTATGCCAGGCTTTCACCTATGCACGGCGGCATGGAAGGAATGTCGCCATGACCGCTGAAGATAACTTCTGTCTACCGACTTCTTTCGTCCATCACTGGATTGATATAACCGTTGAGGAACTCATTGAGAGTCAGAGACTAAACAAGTGGCGAAAGGATGTGGATGCCGAAATAAAGGTTCAATCACTGTATGCTGATTTGATGACGGAAGAAAATAGACAGAAGACCGAGGGACATATCGGCCTTATTGCCTCACCATTGACAAAAACCCAGTTTATTCCTGATTCAATTCTTCTTTATGGCAGTCCAGGACAATTAATGCATGTTATTCATGCGTTAAGTTACGAAGGAAAACACCTTATACAATCACCATTTAACGGCTATGGAGAATCATGCATAAAAGGTGGTCTGATGCCATTTCTAACAGGGAAACCACAGGTTGTTCTTCTCGGGGGCGGAGACAGGGCTTTCGCACTTGCCTCAGATGATGAAATGGCAATTGGGATACCCGGGGCAGTCTTATTCGATGTGGCTGAAAACCTGTTTAAAACAGGAGAGGTATTTAACGTGGGACAACCGATTAAGGCTACACTCCCAACACATTTAACCGAAAATATCTTACCCGGCTGGGTCTACCTCAAGGAAAGATTAGAGGAACGAAAAACAGTAGACCCGATGAAAAGAACCTGACCCTCGAAAGGGGATTGAAACTTGTTGGTAGAGCACCTGACTTTTAATCAGGGTGTCGTGTCGCAAAAGAACTAATTCTTGAAAGGGTTCAAGGCAGAGGAACGCGCCCTGTTTTTCTCTTCTTCCTTTCCTGACTGTCGCCTATCTTCAGGCTTGGCTGGTAGAATCATAAAGTGTATAATTTGGCAGTCTTTTGAATAAAAAACATAAGGGGGGTATCAATAATGGCGCTGATAGAATATGAATTGGATGAAAATGTGGCTGTTGTTACTATGAATAGCGGGGAAAACCGATTTAACCTGGCATTTCTGGATGAGTTTCTTTCTGTTTTAGATACAATTGAGAACAATACCGATGCGAATGCACTTGTGGTAAGGTCTTCCCATGAAAAGATCTTCTCTAATGGTATTGACCTCGATTGGCTTATCCCCTTTGTCCAGAAAAATGACCTGGATACCGCGAAGAAGTTTCTCTATACCATGAACAGCCTTTTCAAGAGGTTGCTTATTTATCCCATGCCCACCATTGCTGCTATAACAGGCCATGCATTTGCTGGTGGAGCTATTATGTGCTGCGCATTTGACTTTCGATTTATGCGCTCTGACAGAGGGTTCTTCTGTTTCCCTGAAGTAGACCTCGGCATACCTTTTCTTCCCGGAATGATAGCAATCGCGAAAAAGGCAATCCCTATGTATAAGCTTGAGGAGATGAAATACACCGGCAAACGTCTTACTGCTTATGAGTGTGAAGAGCATCACATAGTTATGAAGGCGTGTCATATTAACGACCTGATGAGCGAGGCCCTTTCCTTCGCAAAAGGTCTGAACAAGGGGAGGAAGATAATCAGGGCGATGAAGGAGGGGATGTACAAGGATATCGTCCACGTGATGGATGAAGAAGACCCTCTAATTATCGAATCAGGGAAGCTCAACATATAGCATTAAACCTGGGCAGCTTAGTATTATGGCTCTTGATTCAGCCCTAAATTGGCTCAATGTAGAGCTTTAATTGTCTCATAAAACTCGTCTGCGGTTTTGCCCATCGATAGCTTCTCAAAAGGACAAATATCGCTGCTCTGCCTGTTCAAAATGTACGGAACCTCGCTCACAAAATGATACCCAATGCCGAAGTTGCTTAGGGTCTGAGCAGCTCGTTCGCTACCTAATGAGCTCCATACCTCCGTACAAAGGGCCAACTTTAGTAGCAGTGCGGCGGCATTACCAACTACCCGGTCAAAAACAAGCACTTCCCCTGTTGCAGGAGCAAATTTAATGACATAATCAACTAATGGTGCCAGCCCACTATCCTTAGAGCTGAAAATTAGCTTAGTCCCACGATAAACACGTAAATCATCCTTGCTTGCCAAAAAATAGTGGAATAAATGGCCTGTTAAGTTAGCATCTCTCATAAACCCTCTTCTGATGCCATTTCTCGGCTATTCTCATTATTAAGGGAATGAGGGTTAATTGAATGGCAATTCCGGGCAAGCCTTGCAAAACCACGGGCCACATATAGGTAAGAGGAGAAACTTCTCCTCCATAGAGAAGAAATACTGCAGTTATAAAGCCCAGTTGAGCCAGCCGCCCCGCAATCATCGCCCCAATTAATGCCCATATTACCTTGAGATGAAATTTACCGCGTAATAGACCAGCGATTAAACCATAGAAGAGGCATTCTATAGTTATCTGAGGCAGGACTGTCAGCAGGGGCATTCCGGAAACCCCGAAGCTAACCAGGGGAGTGAATAGTCCCACCAACAAGCCAGCTCGCCAGCCACCCAATAAGCCAGCTAAGAGTATAAAGAAGAACATAGGTAGGAAAGTGCTGCCAGCCTGGACTCCACCAAAATGATGGGTCAGCCACGGCACCAGCACATCTAAAGAAATAAAGGCGGCGCTGAAAATATAGAGGCGTACATCTCTAAACTCTAATGCTCGAAAAGGAATTCCAGTTGAAGCTGTTTGCACTTCGGTTTGACTGGTCATGCTAAAACCTCCCCTTGAATACATGGAGATTATATCCTGGAGCAGGCAGATAGTAAAGGTTGTGTACTCGTTCATATGATTGGAGACACATCAGCCTCGTCTTTCTGTCATTGCAAGGCTTGTCCCGAGCGAAGCGAGAGAACTCGCCAAAGCAATCTCGTTGCTGCTACTCCCGGGCAAATATGGCGGGAGGGGGATAGAGGGAGGGGGAATTTCACCCTCACCCTAGCCCTCTCCCATCAAGCAACTGTCTTGGCATCAGGGATACAGGTATTATTAAAGATGGCATAATTACAAGACCAATAAGAGTTATGTTTAAGCATTACATTCAGCATGATGAGCAACTTATGCATACAAGCAGTAAGAGCCACCTTTTTCTCCTTGCCGTTAGCGAGAAGACGCTCGTAAAAGATTCTAATGGTAGGGTTGAAACGGACTGCGCTAAGAGCTGCCATATACAGAG
>MNYD01000129.1 GCA_001872925.1 Dehalococcoidia bacterium CG2_30_46_19
TGATTGGGAGGTGAACCGCCATTTTGCCATGGCAAGGCATTGACATCAATATAGTAATCAATCCCTTACAAAGAAAACTCTAAATCCCAAATCCGAAATACTAAACAATATGAAATGTTCCAAATCTAAATCACCAAAACGGCTTCCAGCTTTGAATTTAGATATTGGGATTTGTTTAGGATTTAGTGCTTAGAATTTAGGACTTCGACTCTGGGATTGCTTCGAAGTAGGCATTATTTATTTGTCATATCACCCTTTAATAGTTTAAAATACACTTTGTTCACATGGGTGCTTTTGAAGATTTCGTCGATATAATCAGAAAGACAGAAGCGATGCAGGCGCTTCTCAAGAGCCTGGCAGAGGAACCGATGAAGTTGCTAACCAGCATTTGTGAGGAATATGAAACCACCAATAAACCCGTCCCTGACCATCATCTCTTTTTAGCAGGACAAGTTGGGGAGACAGCGGTGAAAGTGCTTCTATCGGCAAACATGGTCACCAGGGAAACTGGAGAATTCTCCCTTTATACCTACGAGCCTACCGCGCTGGGTCTCAAGTATCATAAAAAATTGCAGGCCGAGCAAAGACGTCCTAAAGAGCAGCCTGAAGTTGTATAGCCTCGTTGATACCCACGCCCACCTGGACGAATTGGAAAACCTCCAACAAGCACTTGATGATGCTCGCCGAAATGGCGTCATTGCCATAGTAGCTGTCGGCTCGGATTATCACTCAAATATAAAAACTCTGGAGATTTCCCATGAGTATTCTTCCTTCGTCTTTCCCGCGCTGGGATTGCACCCCTGGCAATTAGGCGAGCTCAGCCCTTCCCAAATCAATGATGAATTGGAATTCATCGAGCAAAATATTGCCGGTGCAATTGCCATCGGTGAAATAGGCTTGGACTACCATAAAAGGGTGGTGAAAAGAGCATCCAAGGAATTTCAAAAAGAGGTGTTAGCACGCCTTTTAGAGCTAGCTAAAAAATATCATAAGCCGGTGAGCCTTCATACCAGATATGCCTGGAGAGATGCGCTACAATTAGTTCAGGATGCTGGCGTGGCTAAAGCTGTTTTTCACTGGTTTACTGGATTTTCCAGCGTTCTCAGGGATATAATTAACGCTGGCTATTTTATCTCCGTTACTCCTGCTGCTGAATATCACGAGGAGCACAGGAGAGCGGCTAAGGAAATGCCAATGGATAAGCTGCTTCTGGAAACCGATTGTCCGGTGTATTATGGCCGGGGAACAAAATATCGCTCCGACCCTGCCGATGTAACCAGAAGTTTAGACGCTGTAGCTCAGCTCAAGGGAGTTGACCAGCTTACAATTGCTGAGCAGACAACGAGGAACGCCATTGAGCTTTTCTCTTTGCCAATTGCCATTGCTAACTCCATTGTCTCTGTGAACCCCAACTCTCATTGCGAGACCCCACTGTCATTGCGAGCGAAGCGAAGCAATCTTAATTGAGGAGAAGGAATAATGACACAAGCGATAAATGGCGAAACTGACTTCCAAAAAAATGTCTTGCAAGCAAAATTGCCGGTGTTAGTGGACTTCTGGGCAGAATGGTGCGCCCCTTGCCTCGCTGCCGCTCCTATTCTGGAAGAGCTAGCTAAGGAATATCAGGGGAAAATAAACTTTGCTAAGGTCAATGTGGATGGAAATAGCTCCATCGCTGCCAATTATGGCATCGCCGCCATCCCCACCATGCTCGTTTTCCAGAATGGTCAGCCCGTGCAGCAAATCGTGGGCTTAAGGCAAAAAAGAGAACTCAAAGAGATAATAGACGCTATCCTGAAAAGCACTAAGTAAACAGCCCGCTGAGGAAGTCAAATTCCTCAGGGAGTAACGCCAGCAGCAATGGAAACCGTGCCATCAAAAATCCTGCCAGAGCAGACTGAGATATAGTCTCTACCGAGCCGGGCAAGTACTTGCTCACGATGGCAAGCACAGCGGCAACCAGGAGCAAACCTATTCCGACTCCCAGGATGCCGCCAATAAGCCTATCCAGCCAGCCAAGCAGGGTGATATGAACCAGCTTGGCTACAACCCAGCCGATTACGCCAGCCACAATCATGGTGGCTATCAAAATAATAGCGTAGGCAGCTATTCCTGCCCAGCTAGCTCCACCGGGAGAAAGCATTGCAGCAAATGGCTGATAATAACGTCCTGCTAGAACTATACCTACTACTAGCCCAGCAATGCCAAATGCTGTCCTGATAGCTCCCCGCCATAGACCCAGGAGGCCAAATAAGGCAGCAACAGCTATAATGACTATATCAACCCAGTTCATCGCTTAGATTATAACAGCACTTAAGGCGAGTGTGCTATACCTGCAAAACGCGCGTATGCTCCTTTAGATATGTTGCCTGCCACCCCGAGTGTATTCAAAGCCAACCCTATTATATCAGCCTCCCGCTGAGGCTTTGCTAAATCTCCAGCCATTCAGGGCACCCGTATTATACCCCGAAAAGTACACATGTGTTGTGTCCACCAGTGCGCAGCGAAGCGGAGAAAGTTTGGGCGAACGAGTGCAACGAAGTGAAACAGATACCCGCTTGTTGTGCGAACCCGAATAGGGTCGGAGCGAAGCGGAGAGTTGATTTCTGACTTATCATAGGTTCTTATATTTGTTTTTCCTATGTCTGATGCCGCAATCCCATTGGCAAAGAGAATTCGTGCTAGAGAGGGGAAAGAATTAAAAATTCTCCTCTCTAGAGAAAACGGAGGCTGAGAGAGTTCTTCGAATACCCTCAACCTTGATTATGGAGCTTGCCCTATTTTAGGCTCCATTTACTTGTGCCCTTCACCATCAGGAATACCACGCAGCACACTATCAGGAACGTTATCAGTGCGGATAGAAATATCCCAGGTTTGAATACCCATACGGTAGCATTCTCCCAATCGCCGGCAGGAAGCACAAGCCCTATCACCGGCATTATGAACCCGTCCACGAGCGACTTCACGAGAGCACCGAGGTACAATCCTAGTATGAATCCCACGGCAAGCCCTATTACCTTGAACTTAGACAGAAAGTCTACAAACTCGGCCCAGAAACCCTTGGGCGCCGGCGGCTCTGGCTTCGGCGTCAACAGTTTTCTTATCTCCTTAAGCTCTGCCAAAGTCTCCCTTTCTTCAGTCATTGCTAATCACCTCCTACAGCATGTAATATCAGGTATAAAAAGTAATCGATAACCTATTTCACACCAGAAATCAATTGCCCTAACTGGTTGTTTGCGAACTTTTTGTTCGTTTATCCCAGATAATTTTGGTATATTGCGAATAAAAGGTCCTTTCATTTCCTTCATTTTATTTTTTCTCCCAAAGTTGAGGATATTATATCTATGCACGAAGAGCAGCTCGGACCAGGTTTTCAGTGGAGAATTGTCCATCTGTAAGGCCAGCAAGAGAACTTTCTCTCCCAAAAATTTCATCCCGAATAGCAACAACTGAGAGACCTTTCTTCTCAAGCTGCTTTGCTCTTCGAGACAAGTCCTGGAAGTACTCTATACATGTTCGAAGGGCCTTACGGCCATCCTGTACCACATCGCCCATGGAGGTAAATAGAATAAGCCTGTCGGTCCGGAGTGCAATGAGCTTTTTCATTGACCTTGTAATCCCCGCGATATCCTCCTCTGGTCGGATAACTCTTGGCTTTTCTGAAATAAAAAGGTCTCCCGAAAAGCACCACCCTTTTTCAGGTTCTATTAACGCCACGTGTCCGTTACAATGCCCGGGAGTCTCTACCACGTCAAAATGGAAACGACCAGTTTCTATTTTCTCGGGCAAGCAATCCACTTCAGTGGGTTCTGGATAACCCCAAACCATCTTCTGATATGGGTATAACTTGGGAATTTGGTTGATAAGAGGAATTGATTCACGAGGTGCAAATATTTCGATGCCAAATTTCTGTTTCAGAAGATAGTTGGCACCGATATGGTCTTCATGATAATGCGTATTTACGGCGAACTTGAGATTCTGCCCCTCCAGAAATTTGACCAACTCCTCAGCCGCATGCTTACAGCCGGTATCAATGAGGAGCCCATCAACAAGGTATGCCGCAACCCAGTAAAGCGGTTTCCCTTCAAACTCACGGCTCATCTTAATCTGAATAACTTCCCCAAACTGGTTGACTTCAATCATGCTACTTTTCACCCCAACTTTTAGTCTTGCCCGGCAACAGCGGCATGGTAAATAACTTCGATGTATGCAAACTTATTATTTCCTTCATTCTCTGTCAGCCTCTATCTTTTCGAAAGTCTCGTTTCGCTAAATCTCACCGCATTCGTCCCTGTAGGAACAATAACGGCACAGCCATGAAGGGCATCTCGGAAGCTGGGCTGGCGAAGTTGCCTTCTCCAGAAGCTCAACTCGCCGTATCGCCTCAGCCTTTATATCACCCAGGTTTCTGAACGAAACATCATAGACCATTAACTTGGCATTCTCCTCGGAGACATTAGCATAGTAAAGAAACAGCCTGCCTTTAGGGTGGTCTGTTAGCGCACAGTCAAAGCCCAGGCGATAAAAGTAATGTGGAAATGATGAAGGTAGCCGCTCTCGTTCCACAAGTGAGCGAAACTTAGAGATTCGCACCATAGTGGGCAGGCCCTGGCGAAGTCGAACTAAATCGCTGAGCGAAGCATATTGAACGGGCATATTCTCCACCTCGCCAGGAGAACCATAGCGTATAGTATCCTTCAGAGCGCCTACGAAGCCTGCCTCGTCCATTGAACGGAGATATTCTCCCTGTTCCTCAGCCACTTTTTCCTCCGATTTGGTTTCCACGGATTTACGGCGCTCAAAATACGCCTTGCGGGGAAAGACCAGGTCGGTAGTGCGAAATTGCCGGGGTGGCTTTGGCTTGCCAAGCATGTCCAGCAGTTGCTGGCGGGTAACCTCATCA
>MNYD01000085.1 GCA_001872925.1 Dehalococcoidia bacterium CG2_30_46_19
CTGAACACTCTTACCAGTATCGATAAGTCTCTGGATAGTATCGGTAATTTCTAATTCGCCCCGCCACGAGGGTTTGATATGCTCGATGGCTTCATGAACAGCAGGAGAGAATATATACACCCCTATTACCGCCAGGTTGCTTCGGGGATGTTTTGGCTTTTCTTCAATATGGCATACCTTTCCCGCTTCATCAAGGTCAGCAATGCCGAAGAGATGAGTTTCCTTGACCGCTTTTAGTAAGATGAGGGCATCGGGAGAGCTTGTGTTAAACTGCTCCACAAAGCGGCTTATTCCTCCCTGAATGAGGTTATCGCCAAGGAACATGAGGAAAGGAGAATCACCCAGGAAATCCTCTGCTGTCTTTACAGCATGTGCTAATCCCAAAGGCTCGGGTTGAAGAATGTAAGTAATCTGGACATCCCATCTAGAGCCATTTCCCACAGCCTCTCTTATGTGAGGGCTGGTTTCCGGTGAGACGATTATGCCGATATCAGTAATGCCTGTTTCTTTAGTCTGGTCCAGCACATAAAACAGAATAGGCTTGTTAGCCACAGGTAACAGCTGCTTGGCAATAGTATTGGTTAGAGGCTTAAGCCTCGTACCCTTGCCACCAGCTAGTATTAAAGCTTTCATAAAATGCCATTCAGGAAGCTAATTTATGCTTATTATACTAGGTAACGCCGGCAAATCAATACTTCTGTTTTCCGAACGCCAATGTTAAAGTGATAATCAAGCGGCCACCAAGCCAACATAGCCAGCACCGATAACGAGAATGTTCATCAGGTCTCCATATCTTTTATTTTGGCAGCAATAAACTCGACAATTTCCTCAGCCAAGGTCACAGCACTATTGGCTGCTTGGGAAGTGTAAACTTTCGCTGGAATGCTATCAGGCAAGCTATTGGGATACCGGGTAGGCACATAATATCCATCCAATATAGCCCATTCTTTCACCCTGTCTGAGAATACTTTGTCAAATTTCGCTGCTGAGTTGCAAAGTCTCCCTATGGAATGCCCGATAACAATCTCCTCCCCTTTAGCGTAAAGGAAAGCCTTTAACGCCTTCTCTCCAATCTGCTGAGCCAGAAAGCAGGAAATATAATAACCACCTCTATTTGCCAGGTCTTTAGCCCACTTCAGGTCTTCTGAAGCTTGTTCGAGCCACCTCTTCCCCTCGTCAATTTGACTTCTTCTCATACAACATTACCTCCTGGGACAGGACTCGCCTCAAAAACGGCTTATCTTTCAACTTGCTGAACTCATACGGTGTATAGCAAAGGATATCAACGTCTACAGGCAGGGAAAGGAGGGAACAAAGGCTGGCTGACCTCTCTGGAAACGGCTTATCGGTATCCATTACCACAAGAATATCCAAATCGGTAAAAAGGTCAGCCTTTCCCGAGGCATATGACCCGAAAAGGCTTAGTCTATCCACACCCAGGCGTGAAAGCTTGGCGATAATCTCCACAATAGAATCCTGGAGCAGTTTTTTATATTCCTTTCTCCTTCGGCTTAATGTTTCGTCATCCATAACTAACTTATTATACCATTTCGCCCTCACCTTATTTTACCCCAAAAATTCTGTGAATTTTCGGGAATCCCGTTATTCCTCTCCCATCATAAAAAATAAAAAATCTAAATCCTAAGCTCTAAACCCTAAACAAACCCCAATATCTAAATTCAAAACTCAAAACTGTTTCGGTCATTTGGATTTTGGTCATTAGATATTGTTTAGTATTTCGGATTTAGGGTTTAGAATTTCATCAAGGGGTTGCCACGCCCGCCTGCCCTGAGCGCCGAAGCTCTGAGCGGAGCGAAGAGGAGATTCTTCCCCTTCCTCTTCGTTGCACTCAGAGTCAGGGTCAGAATGACAATAAGTGAAGAGGCTCGCAATGACCCCTTTCTGTCATTGCGAGGAGTGATAGCGGTTGCGAGGCGTAGCCGAAGCAAACTGGAGCATGAGATTCCTCGTTTCACTCGGAACAAGCTCCGCAATCTATGCCCCGCCGAGATTGCCACGCCTTGGTTGCCGCGCTTCGCTCGCAACTTTGGCTCACCGCAATGACACAAAGGGTTGCCGGCTACACGGAAAGTCTGCGGGCGAGGACATAAATAGCCACTATAGTCTGAGCGCCAAGCCAGGCATAGCCAATGCCGATTATACCAGTTACCGGCATAACCAGATAACTGGCTAGAAGCGTACCCAAGGCGATGAATCCCCAGATTGCTATCAGTTCCTTTATTCTCCCCGTTACCAGAAGTATGCCGGTATAGATATAACTAAGCGCTAACGGCAACGAGGAGAGACTCATAACCCAGAGCAAGTGCAACGCATTTAGTGAATAGCTCTGCCCGAAAGCAAGCAGCAGCCACTTGCCCACCAGAACAAGCACGATGACTGCAGGAACCAGCAATAGATAAGTGAATTTCAGCGACCGGGTGACATTTTCCTTCAGCTTATCCTCAAAGTGAGAGCCCTCGGCGAATAAGGATGTGGAAATAGCCCCGGGGATGGCAAAAAGCAAGCCAGCCATCATCCAGCCAATATAGAAATAGGCATTTTGCTCAGCGCTCAGAATGTTGACCACCATCAGCGGCAAAATGTATGCTGGACAGGCCATAAATAGATTGGCTAAGTAGTTGCCGCCGGAATAGCGCCACATATCTTTGAGCAAGCTGAACCTCAAAGTGGGCACTGGTTTATAGGAACCCTGAACTTTAGGCAAAAACAGGAAAATGGAAACAGCCAGAGCCACGGCCAGGGCGATACCCCATGAGGCGACTATTCCAAAGGTATGGAAGAACGGGACAAAAAGGATGGGCAGGGGGAGCTTAAGCACCGAGTAGATGGTGTTCTTGGATAACACAAAGCCAGCTCGCCTTCCAGCTACAAAGGTAGAATCTACTAAACTTGATAATGTCCAGAGTAGAGCAAAGACGACGAAGGCTGCGGTGAAGACGGCATTTTGCTTAACAAAGACTAACACTGGAGACCAGAAGCCCACGCCAGCAACACAAATGCCCGCTATCACCAGGCTGATGAGGCCGCTTAAGGTATAGCAGGAGTTTATCAATTCCGGTGGTTTATCAGAGTGAGGCAGGAAGCGAACAAGGGAGACATTCAAGCCGGCCAGGCTTATGACGGCAAGGAGACTGATGGCTGATATTATCGCGGAGCTGAAGCCTACCTCGGCTTCGGTGTAGAATCGGGCAACTATCATCCAGAAAAAGAAGCCAAGGAAGGACGTAACCCCAGTGTTGAGCATCAGGTAAAAGGCATTGCTATAAAGTGGAGTGGTGGCAGTCTGCTTTAGCTTTTCTCTGGAGGTGATTATATCTATGGCTTCGGCGATTACCTTAAAGGGGGGAAAAGCGGATAACCTCATTCAGTATACTTAAATATCTTCACCGGATATGGTGACGATGTCGCATAAACAAGCTGGTAGTGCTCCAGCTTCTCCAGCGGCACCGGGCTCTTAAATGGGTCTACCGCTATTATTTTGTAATTCTCAGAAGCATTGCTAGATATAAAATCCCTGGCTTCCTCGTAGGTGGAAAAAGACCATGAGCCGGTGATTTCCTTATACCCCATACCCTGTCGGTCCACCTGGTCCATATATGAAATAACTATGGTGGCGTTTTCAGCGGGAACTACAGCTTCACCATTGAAGTTATACAGCCTGACAACGGTGGAATTATAGTAAGAGGGATAAAACAGCCTCACCGGCTGCAATGTCCCATTTCCCGTCGGTGCATAGTAGACATCATAAAAATCACTCTCGTTTTCACCCGCCCAAGTCACCATGGCATAGAATTTTAAGACGGGCATAGGATAGTCAATCATCACATATTCTGCCCCTAACTCGTCCATTATTTGATTGGCCGAGGTTTCATTCTGAGAAGTAAGGTATTTGCCGGCTATTGTGGCACCTTCCTGAAATGGGTTGGCAATCGGTATGCGACGCCCAACACGGGTTATCCAGTGACCATAATCCCACCAGGACATTATGCCATAGGCTGTTTCAGGATAATCATAATCTTCCCCTGATGGCGGCGGCTCATATAGCTGATAATAGTAATCGGGGTCATCAAAAGGCTCCGGGGTATTATTCCTCAACCAGACCAGCGCGGTATACCAGTCGGGGTCAATGCGAACCGGTCCCATGCTGGCAGCCACCTCCAGTTTCCCCAGTGGAAAGCCAGCCTGAGGGGATATATTGGGGAAGAAGACCAGGAAAAAGATGGCTATCCCAGCCCCAATCACCTTTATCCAGGTAGCCCTGGGCTGCAAGAATCTTCTCTGGCTCACTTTCTCCCTTGCTTTCGCCTTTTTCTTTTTCTTCCTGGTAGTATAGGCACTCACCACTTCTTTAGGTTTGGTCAGTAGCTTCCTCAATCCAGCGAAGTCCAGGACTCTCCAGGAGAAATATCCGGTGAGCAAGGCAGCATTCACCGCGAAGTAATAGCAAAAGCGGCGCTGACCGAAAGTTGCCACCAGCATTACCACGCACCACACCAGAAACAGCGTTTTATCGGCGCTCCTTTCTTTAACAGCACGGTAAATAAGCAGTCCCAACCCAATGAAAGCAATGAAGAAAGAAGTGGTGAAGTCAGACCACGCCATGTTCAGGTCGAGGGGTCGTGCCTCCTGAATGGTCAGCGTTCCGGCATGAGGAGTAAAGACGCCGAATTGGTAGAGCATGGAATGAAATAGCGAAGGGTCAATAAGCCAGAAAATGAGAAGTCCGACGCCGGCAATTCCGAGCAGCGCCAGGGGATAATAAGCAGGCTTGAAGAACGCCTTGCCGGCCATAAAACGGGAGAGACCGCTCAATCCCAGCGGCGCAACTATGGCAATTACCAGCGATACAATGCTGATGGT
>MNYD01000146.1 GCA_001872925.1 Dehalococcoidia bacterium CG2_30_46_19
TGCCAGGATTTCCCTTAGAAATACCAGCCTCTTTCGGAGAAACTCTATGAACTTGGCACCTTGCAATTTAGCTGAATAAGCAGGAGCTTCTCCTCTGGCATCATATATGTCTCCAGTGCCAAAGGGAGGGTCTATGTAGATTAGCCTAACCTTGCCTTTGACATCGGGGTCATTCGTCAATGTTTTGAGCACTTGCAGGTTATCACCGAAGATGAGCTTGTTTGTCCAACCATCGCCGTTGCTGCCAAAGGTTTTTATTGGTTGTAAAGGCACAGCGAATGTATCTGCCAGTATATCCTCTTCTCGCTCTTTATCAGCGTAGGTAAGCTCATATTCCTTCTTGGTCTCAAAGGGGATTATATGGCGATAGCTATCTGGCAAAGGTTTGCCTTCCTTCAAGCATTGAGTGATAAATTCAATCTCGCCCTGGCTCAATTTGTTCATAAGCTACCTCTTCCGTTTTCTCGGCAATTTCTCGGCAAATTCTCGGCAATAGGCTAAACCAGCACATAATACCTGCCTTTTTGAGGCCCTATAGGTTTAATTAAATCCAGTTTCACCAATTCGTTTAAATGATTCCGCGCTGTCCGTTCAGAAACATTAAACATCTTCTGATACGTCTCTGTGGTTATTTTCAAATTTGTTTGTAAATACTTTAAAACTTCCCTCTGTCTTTCGTTCAAAAAGATTTGTCCCTTCTTCTCTTTTACCCTTTTATCAAAGCTTAGCTCTAAGACTGCAGCTTTAACCCGATTCATACTGACAGCAACACCCTCACAGAAATATTCCAGCCAAGGTGTTATATCCAATGTTTTTTGTTCTACCGTTTGCAACGCAGCATAATATCTCCCTCTATCCTCATTGTAATAATCATCAAGGGCGAAGAATCTTTTAGTATCAAAGCCTTTCAGATAGAGAATCAGCGTGGCTAACGCTCTTGCAGTTCTACCGTTTCCATCTACAAAGGGGTGAATTCTAACGAACTCGTAATGAGAAATCCCGCTTAGTAATACAGGGTATAACTCATGTGCCTGACCACTGTTTAACCACGAGACAAAATCCCTCATAAGCTCAGGAACTTTGTTTTTAGGAGGCGGTTGAAAGATGACTTTGTGATGCCCATCCACAACCGCAACAGGCACCTTTCGATAGCATCCTGATTGACCTTCAGGTAAGATGTCTTGTGTGGTAAGCTGATGTATCTTGAGAATAATCTCCTCAGTGATATATTTGACTCCTTCCTCACCAAGTCTATCAATATATTCAAGCACCTTGACATAGTTTACTATTTCCCTTTTATCCTTATCCCAAGCAGCTATTTCCTTCCCGGCAAGCAAATTTGTTACTTGCTCCAAAGTTAAAGGATTACCCTCTATGCTTGTAGAATGATGAGCCATCTTAACAATTGCCTCTTTGCGTAGTTTCACTTCCCATTGCGGAAGAAGCGAGGCATTGAGAATCAACTCTCTAGCAGCAGCGATATCTGTAAGGTAGTTGATTATCTTGTTAGTTACTCTAAAGTTTGGCTTAAACATCCTTGTTCCTTCTAATGCTTAAGAAGTCCAGGTCGTATTTCTCAATCAGCTCTTCATCGGCGAAGCTGAAATAGCGATAACAGCAGTATAGCACCGCTAGGATAGGTTAGGGAAATCTCTGGCAGCGCGCGCATTATGGCTTTATTCCCGCTCTAAATCTGTTTCAAGCATCGAGGTGAAATCCTGATATTTGCCCTCCTTAGCGTTTGGAAGAATAAATCATAGCTTTTGAAAAAGGGGATTTGACCCTTTGATGGATAGCAGAGTTAGCAAAGCGATGTATTGTTATTAAGTGTGTGCCTTGTGAGGAAGGAAAAATCATTACATTGGGGTGTCGGTCTAAAGAACCCTAGTGACGTTCGCTCCGCCTTTGTGCCAAGACCTGGCTCAGATAATGCTCACCTCCTGCGAGTACATTGCTGAAATGTTCGTTGTTTAGTCTAGGGAGCATTTGAGACAGGTGGATGAGAAATCTCTTTCTACGAATCGTCAGAAAGGGATCGTCCAAAGTAGAATTCCCAATTAGTAGCATAATCCATAATGGTATGGGCAATAATGCCAGCAAAGAATAATCCAATGAGCCACGGAGGACAAGTTGCACTATTACGATACCATATCCATGGAATGCCTGTAGGAACAAGAACAAATGCATTGGCAACTATCCAGTGTAGTGATGTCCCATGGAAAACCTGTTTGACATGTGGGAGAAACACACCAAAGAGCCAGAGAGTGTCGATGAGTAGCAATACAAGGTAGGAACTGATGAACCTGGGTTGGTTTTGTAAGGAGAAAGCTAAAACAAAGAAAATGAAAGCTTCAAATCCCAGGAATAGGAAGTCCCACAAAGGTTGCCCTTTCCAGTGTATCTGCTGCGGCTGTTCAATATAGTAGTGGTCAAAATGTCGCATCGCACCGTGCACAAACCTCACCACAGTTGACACGAAGATGATAAAGAACACCCACAGTATCCAGTCTTCTAATAAAGCGGGTAACTGGAACTGATTTTCATCGTTGATTACAAGTTCCTCAAGTCCGGCGGCTAGTGCCAAGCCGGCCACTACCATGTAGAGGATTCTTAGAGTCTGTACAGAATTCTCAAGGACACTTCTATTATGCCCAACCACCTAGCGCCTCGGTAGATATCATAAAGTCAGTATATCCGCTAACTTCGGTTGTTAATGTCGATTCAAGTGGAATGCCTCGGACCATCATCGGTACTTGTTTTACCAAATGGATTTAGAATAGCTATCCCGTAAATCCTTCATTTCTAAGTCTATTATACTGCACATGACTCATTACACAAAGTGACGAACTATTGGCCTCTTTGTTCTCATTCGCATTTATAGGATGTATAATATCGCTGACCGATAAGATAGTGCGGAGGTATGTCGAACAGTATGGCCAAGGGAGAACAGAAGGGCTTAGGCGACGAGTTGTTTGGTACAAGGATGGGTGAGTTCCGCGACGCCTCAGGCCCAGTAAAAGGTGAGTTTGTCCCTCCACCTGATGTATCCGGCACAGAGGAAATAGAGGAAGCTCTCCCTGAACAGGAAGAGTTCTGGCGAGCTCCCGTTCGCTTCGGCTCAATACCCGTAGATAGAGAGCCTTTGGGCTGGGACGGAAGGCGCGGCTTTCGCAAATGGTATCCCCAAGTGATGCTCCCGACTCAGGTTGTGGAGCGTGTTAGCTTTGGTCACCCGGAACTAGAGCCTAACCGTCTTTTCTGGGGAGATAATCTTCACGTGATGCGCCAACTCCCTTCTGAAAGTATTGACCTTATCTACATTGACCCGCCCTTCTTCTCTGGCAAGCAGTATAATGTTATCTTTGGTGACCAGAACGAGTTACGTTCTTTTAGTGATATATGGGATGGTGGGATGCCAGGTTATCTCATCTGGCTCAATGCTAGACTTTACGAAATGAAACGTCTGCTGAAAAAGACAGGCTCAATTTATATCCATCTGGACTGGCACGCTGGACACTATGTGAAGCAGGAGATGGATAAGATATTTGGCTATGGCGGTCTGTCTGGAAATGGGCCCGGGTTTAAGACTGAAATAGTTTGGCAATACTCATGGGGTGTGAGGACTGATAAGCGATGGAACCGAAAGCATGACATTATTCTATTCTACTCTAGGGAGAGTGAATTTACGTTTAACGCCAACGATGTGCGTGAACCTCACCTGCTTGTAGCTGAATCCAGCAAGCAACTCATTAAATACACTGGTAGTCTTACTCATGACAGAAAATGGAATAAAGGTTTTGATGAATCTGGAGCATTACCAACAGACGTATGGTATATCGCTACAATAAATGCTCAATCTAAGGAACGCATAGGCTATCCAACTCAAAAACCTGAAGCTCTTCTTGAGCGAATAATATTGGGGAGTTCAAATCAAAACGATGTTGTTGCAGACTTCTTCTGTGGCGGGGGCACGACACCTGCCGTAGCTCAGCGACTTGGTCGTCGCTGGATAGCCTGTGACCAATCCCGTGTCGCGGTGGCCATCACCGCTGATAGAGTAGCAAAACTCTCTGAACAAATTTCGTTAGAGCAGGCTAGTAAAACATTCACCGTCCCCGATTTTACCGTTGAGCACTGGGGTATCTACGAGGCTAAACGTCTCTCGGAAACTCCGCCAGACCAGTTCCGCCAGTTTGTGCTCCGCGCCTATGGAGCAGTCCCGGACAATTCCGAAGCAGGCATCCACGGACACAAGGGCGCTATACCCGTCTGGGTTGGTGAGCCTTCCCAGAAATCGCAGGTAACAGCACAGGATGTAGTAAACTTCGCTAATGCCGTGCGTAAGACACCACGCTATCAGCAGGATAATCTCCGGGACGGGATTATGCTTGCCTGGGCTTTCCGCGAGGATGCAGTGCAGGCAGCACAGCAACTCCGTGAACAGGAAGCCACCGATTTGAACTTTATCCGTCTTGATATGATTCGTATTGACTCACTGCAATTCCGTCAACATGTCAGCGTTTTGTCCACAGCTGATAAGGCGGACTACAGCACATTTTTGACATTCGTTATGCCACCGAGGGTTGAAGTTGGTTGGAAGAAACTGAGCGGGCTAACCTATCGTTTTGATGTAAGCGAAACCGTAGTATTGAACGCTGGGGGTAAGATAATCAACGTCCAGTGGGACTTTGACTACAATGGTACGTTCACTAGTACCCAGGGTTTCTCATTCATCCGTAACGCTACCAAAGAGCCTGCCCTTCTGGTTGATTATACCTTCCCGGCAACTGGGCAATATCGTATTGCCTGCAAGGTACAGGATGACATTGGTGGCGAGGGTTTATGGACAGGTCGTATTGAGGTTAATTAGCTAATGTTTAACGAATTTGCCAGATACGAAGATGATTTTAAGGCGTGGTGCCAAAACGGCTATCCTACCGACTTTCCCGACACATATCGCTACATTGATTTTCTCAGTGACCCAACTAATGACCAGGTCCCACGAAAAGATACTCTATGGCGTCACCAGTGGGAAGCCTTTCTACGAGTTATTTACTCCTACGAGGTTCTAGGCAAGCAAACTATCGGTGAACACGGTCTGCTGCTCAATATTGTAACCGGCGGTGGCAAGACAGCAGTCATTGCCGCCATAGTAGCCTGGCTGCGCATCTCCCACGGCGTACAGAGGTTCCTGCTCCTCTGCCCTAATCTTATTGTACGTGACCGTTTGGATGATGACTTTGATAAGGGTAAGGTATTCAAGGTTAGAGACCTGTTGCCGGATTGGTCAAATGTGCGTCCTGTGGATTTTGACTTGACCACGCTTGGCGGTGGCAAAAGCAGCGGCTGGCCGAGCTTGTTAGGAGCTAGCATTGTACTTGGCAACATACATCAGTTTTATCAAAGCAACATGGCGGGCAAAACTAATCTGTCAGCGATGATGAACGGGCCTGATTTTGCCCTCTTCAATGACGAGGCACACAACTCCCCGGCAGAGGAATATACGGCTACACTACAGGCTATTGAAAAGAAGGTATTGCTGCGTATAGACACCACTGCTACACCCGATAGGGCTGACGGCAAAGCTCCTGACAGTGACATGATTTACGAGTATAACGTGAATGATGCCTTAGCTGATGTTCTTATCGCTACACCGGTAGTCTACCAGCCAGATATCAAGACTGTAGAACTCACTTATACAGATGCCTTAACAGGAGTTACAAAGAGGGTTGAAGAGATTGACTGGGAGGAAGTTGACCGTAAGGGACTCACCGCCACTCAATGGGTTACTGATGATAAGCCAATGCGGCAACAGATGGCAATTGCCCTCAAGCGTCTGCAAGAGCAAGAAATGCGAGCAAAGGGACGTTACCAACCTATACTGTTTGTCGTTGCCGTCTGTAAGAAGGATGCAGAAAAAGCGGCGAACACTCTTTCAAAGGTCTTTAAGGTCAACACACTACTAGTAACGGAGGATAGCCCCGAAGAGGATAGAAAAAAAGCACGTGAGTTGGGGCGTCAGCAGAAGACTAAGACCCCGTACAAGGCAGTTGTTAGTGTTCTTATGTTACGTGAGGGATGGGACGTGCCAGAAGTAGGCATCATCCTTCTTCTTCGCAAGTTTACCAGCAAAGTATATGGCCAGCAGGTGATTGGCCGCGGGCTACGTCGAGTCCGTGGAAAGGGCATGTCACCCGACGAACCACAGATTTGTGCAGTAGTAGACCATCCGAAGCTAGAGCACTATTGGCTTTGGGACATTTTCAACTGTAAAATTCGTTCAAGTGTTACCACAGAGCAAATGTTCGATGAGGTCGAGGATTTGCCCCAACCCCCACCACGCCAAGAGATTTCTCGGCCGGACTTTGTTATTGACGTTCCAAAAGAAATTGAAGGACTCATTGACAATGGCGAATTTGAGGTAACACAAATTGGTGTAGCTCAACCCGTCGAGAATTGGGCAGAAGTCCTTGCATCTCTTGAGTACAGCAGAGAGACAGTCGAGATAACCGGGGTTGAAATTAGGTCAGTTATCAGCGAGGAACTGGCAGGCATGAAATGGAAAACAATTCACAGTGCTCCAGACCTTCCCAAAAATGGTGACATTGGAGTAGAAGTTACCGATGATACCATGCGGGAAGCTATAAAGAGCCGAGTGCTGGAGATTGCTGAGGAGTTATGTGTCAAGGCGGGCTATGCTGCAGGTTTTCGAGGCGAGGTCTACAGTGCCCTGATGCAACATATCAGGGGTAAATTCCTTGATGGAGTATCCCTCGGTCTGGCTGACCGACGTGGCCTTGATTATGCTTGGAAAATGTTGGATCAAGTCACTGCTAAGGTTGCTGCTATTCCCGGGCTTGTGGGAGGAATAATAGAGTATGCCAATAAGTAAGCATGGCATTTACTGGAATCCTAAAAAAAGTCCGTATAATTTCGAGAAATACGACAGTAATCTTGAACAAATGATGATGGAAAAGCTGGATGCTGATCCTGCCGTTGTTAAGTGGATGAAACGCCATGGGATTACTATTCCATGGGTTGATGTTCAAAAACACATGCGCCGCTACGTTCCTGATTTCATTGTGGAGTATATTGATGGTCATAAATCTATTCTTGAAGTGAAGGATCCCAGTAGAGTAGATTCTGACGAAGTGAAGCGAAAGCGAAAGGCCGCTGAGATATGGTGCAAACGGCGGGGGATGGAATATGCGGTCGCAACAGTAGGCTAAAAACGTGCCAAGTGCACACCTACTGCACAACCTAACGAACCACGCAGTTTTCTAATTAGCCAGGTCAGGGAAATCCCTGCCCGCACGCTCTTTGAGAATATGGTGCTGCTTTTTCCCGAGCGTTCTATCTGCCTTCTATTATGGCTGTTTTTTCGGTCAAATCTTAAATCGATGTTGTTTAGCAACCTATCCCCCTGACTCCCTTCCCTTACTACTCTTAAGTTGCATCGTTACCAAGTAGCGGGTTTAGAGAATGTCCCTTGAATATCAGTTAAGGTTGGGGGAAACTGTGATGCAGCAAGGACTTTCTCATTTATGGAAATAACGCTTTGAGTTGCCACTCTCATCAATTCCCGGTGCATGTGACAGTGTACCGGGTCTTTATGCACCATTGTGGTACGATTTGGATTTACCACTATCACGGTCCTCTTGAGTTTGACTGTGACAAGTTCAATGGCCTCCGTTAGGTCTGAATCGTTAGATATGACAATTGATTCATCCGCCTCTTTAACGCAATTATCATAGACGAGATATGCAGCCAAATTGACATCAGAGCCTTTCTCCTCCGTTCGGAGCACTTGGACTTTTCTAGCACGGCCATTCTTGTCATAAGCGAATGGGAACTGCGGCAGGTACCTCGGCCAAGAAACAAAATTACCCTTGATTATTTCCAGATTTTGGATGGTCCTTAATGCACGCCAATAGAAGTCTTGTCGCGTTGGTGCACCAGGGTCCCAAGGTACAGCTGTCACCTTGGCTGAAAAATACTTAATCTTGTCTATGGTTTTTGTGGGAAACAAGTTAGTACATAAACTAAGCAGGTCAAGCCATTTGTATGGTGTGTACCTGACGGCACAATAGTAGAGGTTGAATCCGTCAAAATAGATGTTGGTACCCAAGTGCTATTTTTGCTCCATAAAATGCGAAGGTGCTACCAAGGTAGCACTTTCGCGCCCATCGGCCGAAGCCTCAGGGGTATTCACCTAATTGTCAGTCTAATATAAAATAGTGTTAAACATCAATAGTACTTTAGTACTACATAGTGTCTTTTAAGCCTATTTTACATAAGGTTTTGCACGGCCCTACTTACTAAGGGAAGGGGGAGTGTAGGTAAGAGAGGGGCTTCCCCCCTCTCCTTCTCAAGGAGAGGGGGATTAAGGGGGTGAGGTTAATAAAGAACCTTAAATCGCCACCTTACGATAGTCCTCAAACCGCGGCTTTCTCTTCTCCTGGAATGCCTTCACCCCTTCCGCTGCCTCCTCAGTATTATAGTACAGGCCTAAACCGGCAATTCCGAGGTAAGTAACTCCTGTCACTCCATCCGTTTCGGCATTGAAGGCATACTTTAAGAATTTTAGAGAGGTTGAGCTCTTTGCCAATAACTCCTCACACCACTTATCCACTTCCTCGTCCAGCTTATCTGGAGGCACTACCGCATTGACTAATCCCATCTGTAAGGCTTCTTGAGCAGAATATATCCTGGTGAGGAACCATATCTCTTTGGCTTTCTTTGTGCCGACATTTCGCATTAACTCCCCAGTGCCAAATCCGGGGTCAAAACTTCCCACCCGCGGCCCAGCCTGGCCAAAGCGAGCGGATTCAGAAGCTATGCCAAAGTCACAAGCAACCTGCCAGACATGCCCACCTCCAATGGCATAGCCATTCACCCGAGCAATTACCGGTTTCGGGATAAAACGAATCAACCAGGTAACCTGCTGCCAACCAACCTCCATGGGCAAAGCGGCTATGGTCTTTTCATAACCCTTAATTGTGCGTACGCTTTGATCGCCGCCAGTGCAGAATGCCCTGTCTCCTGCCCCTGTGAGTACTACCACCCGAACCTCATCATCACTCCACGCCTGCATGAAAGCCTGAGTCAATTCATAAACAGCGACATTATTGCAGGCATTCATTACCTTCGGCCGATTTATCGTTATCCTTGCTATGCCATCCTTCTTCTCATAGAGAATTTCCCGATATTCCATAATTTCACCTCCCGTTTATATCAAGGCTGTTTTATAGTCAGGCACAAAACTATTTATAAT
>MNYD01000147.1:0-411 GCA_001872925.1 Dehalococcoidia bacterium CG2_30_46_19
CTCTTCCCCCTCTCCTTTGAAGGAGAGGGGGATAGAGGAGGTGAGGTTAGTAAACACCCTGCAAGGTCAACTGCTGGCACAACCTGAGCCTTGTTGGATGCGGGTTTGATGTCGTTCAACTTAAGACGCGCAGTTGAAAGAACAGTGAAGAGCCGCCTTCTTCTCGGGGCTGCGGCTGAGTATAATATTAGCTTATGTTCCGGAGCCTATGACTACTCGACCCCCGATTTTCCCCCATACAGCCGTTTCTTCCAATGCACACGACCGCCGACTGCTCGATGCGAAGCGCCATAGAGACAGGCTAGAAAAAGGAATGAGAACCCGAGCGGGTGTAGTAAAGCTGAAGCAAGTGGCTCCTTGAAGCGACTATCTACGATCCGGCGCATAGCTATTATCATTGCTACCTGAAGA
>MNYD01000147.1:449-4863 GCA_001872925.1 Dehalococcoidia bacterium CG2_30_46_19
AAATAGTGCTTCCCAGAGCCAGTAGAACGGGGCCAGAAAGAAAATAAAGCCAGCTATTATCAGCCCCAACAGTGCTGCTGAGGATAATGCTGCCACTGAGTAAATCCACTTGATAAATCCCTCCCACATCGCTCCGATGCTCTGGTACATATGACATGAGACCACTGGCGACAGGTCAACTGCCATGTGTCGTCCACCATGCCGGTGTACTTCAACCCCCAGCCAGACATCTTCCAGTATTCTTGACTTTACAGCGCTGTGTCCCCCAATTCGCCAGTATTCCTCTCTGGGAAAGAGGAGGAACTGACCGATGGCCAGTGATGGCTTCGGTTTATTGCAGTGTTGAAGCCACCATAGCGGCAGCCAGCTCAGGATAATGAAGTACAGTACTGGAATGGCTACCTTCTGAGGTAAAGAAGTAGCAAGCTGGCGGGGAAATCCAGACAGCAGAGAGCATCTGTACTTGATGGCCAGAGGAATTACGCTGCGCAGCATATGAGGAGCATGTGTGGTATCAGCATCGGCAAACAGTAACCAGGAACCCTGCGCTTTCTTAGCAAGTTGATAGCAGGCGAAGGGCTTACCGGCCCAGCCTCGGGGTAAGCGTTTGCCTCTGACCAGTTGGACACGGTTATCCGTGGCTGCCATCTGCTCCACGAGACCAGCCGTGTTATCCGAGGAGTCATCGTCCAGTACTAAAATCTCCAGATTTGGGTAGTCCTGTTCCTGTAGAGATTTCAAGCAGCTCTCTATATTTGCTTCCTCGTTTCTTGCAGGAATAAGCACAGAGACAAGAGGAGCTGGCTCAGGTAGCTTGCTATCTCTGCTTGGCCTCTTGAGAACTCTCAAATTGAGCACAAGATTTAGCGCGAAGACGAGCAAACCGACGGTTATGATTACCTGGTATGCCATGCTCTTATTCCCATTATTGCCAACTTAGATTCTGTATCTTCTTGACTGAAGCCAGCCGATAAATCTCACTTTACATCTGGGAATAGCCTTCAGCTCGTTATGATGCTTTGCTGCTAATATTACAAGCACGCTTAGCACGAATAACAATTCCCAGTAGCTTGCGCCGGTAATTGCCAAATAGACCAGTGAGCCTGTTGGGCCGAGCATTACCGTCCAGGCGTCAGTTTCTATGAAAAGAAAGCCTAACAGCATAAAGGCAGCAAATGTAATAAGCATCTCGTGGTGAGGCAGCGCCAGCAGCACACCAAAGGTAATGGCTAACGACTTGCCACCTCTAAAGCGAAGCAGCGGCGAGAAGGCGCTCCCTAATATCGCACTCACTGCCACTATCATAACTGTTACTTCAGGTAACCCGAAGAACGAGTATGCCAGGGCTACAAAAGGTATACCTTTCGCTATGTCCAGAATTAAGGCAAGGCACCCCGATTTGCGTCCCCCAGCTCGGAAGACATTGACCGCCCCTGGATTGCCGTCTCCGTAATCCCTTATGTCTTTGCCCAGGAGCCAGCGCCCGATCCATAGCGAAAAGGGACAAGCGCCCAGGCAAAAAGCGCACACAGCCAGCGATATCGAATAAAGCCCTTCCATTGTACCGATGCTTAGAGCTACGTTAGCAACTTATACCTCGCTCTGCGAGGTATAAGATACGTATAGCCTGGTCGAGGTCAAGACTACAAAGATATTAGAGAGTGTTTACTGACCTCACCCCCTTTATCCCCCTCTCCTTCAAAGGAGAGGGGGACGAGATTTACAGAGAGGGGTGAAACCCCCTCTCTTACCTACACGGGGGAGACGACCCCCTTTCCTTGCTAAAGGAAGGGGGTCAGGGGATAGGGTGCTAATCAATCTCACAGAAGAAGCTTGTCCTCGTCGCTAACAATTATGCTGAATGTCGTGTTATAGCTGGCACATCAACGAAATAGCGGACTCATCCGCTCCCACCTAGGTTAAACAGAGGCAGACTCTTTTTGCCAGAAAGCCGAATATTCTCCTCCCCCACCCAGCCGTGTCGGTGCTTGAACTTCAGCCCCTTCAGTTGTCTTCCGTTGCCTGCGACCTGAGCCTGCTTCCCTTATAGCCTTCCTCAAACACCTGCCTTGTCGGGCGAAGCAGGGAGAAAAACAAAATTTTTTTCTGCCTGACAGTCCTAAACCGGTATCAAAAGCTGTCTTTCCAGAAGTTCCCATTTCCCTTACTTGTTTGCGGATAGAGGAAGTTTGCCAATAGGCGAATTTGGCGAAATCTTTGTTTTCCCTTTTGTCGGCTGTTAAGTGACCGGACGGCGCGAGACAAAGCACGAAGTGCCACAGAGTTGCCAGAAGCCCGCTCCCTCTAAAGCGTCTTACTGGGTTTTACCCCGTAGATTTTTATGCTTATGACCGAATCTGCAACCTCTTTTACTTTTTCAGGCGGTATTGTTAAATTCTTAATTACAGCCTTTGCAGTTGGATCATTAGCCATATACTCAATGGGGAAAGATGTCTCTTCTGCTATCGTGACTTCCTGAAAACCAGCCTCTCTTATCGCTTCTATGTACTCGTCCTTTAGTATCGCACCTGAAAGACAGCCGATATAGGCCTCGATAGAGTCTTTTATGAAATCGGGGAGTTCTTTCAGCAAGACAATGTCCGACACCATTATCCGTCCATTGGGTTTTAGAACCCTGAATGCCTCTTTAAAGACCCTTCTCTTGTCAGGCGAGAGATTAATGACACAGTTAGAGATGACCACATCAACAGAATTATCGGCAACTGGTAGATTTTCAATCTCTCCGAGTCTGAACTCTACATTTCCGTAGTTACCCTCCTTGGCGTTGTTTCTTGCCCTCTCAATCATCTCTGGTGTCATATCTACGCCGATAACTCTTCCATTCTTACCAACTTTATTACCAGCGAGAAAACAATCGAATCCTGCGCCTGAACCAAGATCCAGAACGGTCTCACCTCCTCTCAAAGAAGCAAGAGCGACAGGATTCCCACAACCAAGCCCCAGATTTGCGCCTTCAGGAACCGCTTTAAGTTCTTCTTCTGTGTACCCTATCTTCTTAGTAATATCCTGTGCCAAATCCGTACTTGCACAGCATGAATTTGTAGGAACACAGCAGGAACTATCCTGTTTAGCTATTCTGGCATAGCCTTCTCTAACGACTTTCTTTATTTCCTCTTTCCTCATTTTCAATGACCTCCAAAATCTTGGCTGGTCGGGGCGAGAGGATTTGAACCTCCGACCTCAGCGTCCCGAACGCTGCGCGCTACCACACTGCGCTACGCCCCGTTGTCTAGTTTATTATAAGGTGGTTTAATTACCAGAGCAAATGAAATATTGCGGTTGTTTATTTGTCAACCTGACCCTGAACGAAGTGAAGGGGAAGGGTCTAGATTATTCGCGGAGCCTGTCCTGAGCGGCGTGAGATTCTTCGCTACGCTCAGAATGACAGGAAGAGAAGGGCGCAGAATGACAGGGGAAGGATTCAGGATGACAGGCAAGGGTTGCTAAATGCTCCGATGAAATATTGCGTTGTGATAATCGATGGCGCAGCAGGTTGGTCTCTGCCCCAGCGTGGCGGGAAGACTTGCCTGGAGCTAGCAAAAACTCCCAACCTGGATGCTATGGCTGAGGAAGCTACTATTGGGCTTGTTCGCACCGTCCCGCCGGGGATGGAGCCCAGCAGTGCCTGTGCCTGTATGTCGCTGCTTGGTTATGACCCCAAGGTGTATTATCGGGGCAGAAGCGGCATCGAAGCTAGAAGCATGGGCATTCCTATTGAAGAAGGAGAGGTTGTTTTTCGGTGCAATCTGGTTGCTGTACGTGATGGGAAGATGTGGAGCTACAGCTCGGGGCATATCAGCACCGAGGAAGCGAAGCAGATTATCGCCAGCTTAAATGAAAATCTTGGCAGCGACGAGGTTCATTTTTATCCCGGCGTCAGCTATCGGCATATATGTAACATAAAGGGGCATAAGGATACTCTTTCGGCTGCCTGCACTCCTCCGCATGATATTCCTGATAAGCCTATTGCTGGATTTCTTCCTAGCGGCGCTGGGAGCGACTTTCTGCGAGACCTTATGGAGAAGTCAAAGTCCGTGCTTGAAGGGCATCCGGTAAATATAGCACGGAGGTCTCGGGGTGATATACCAGCTACGATGATATGGCTTTTCTGGGGCAGTGGAAGAATACCTGATATGCCTCCTTTCAAGCAGGTTTATGGTCTTGATGCCGCTCTCACCTCGGGCGTTGACCTTCTACGGGGATTAGCTGGAATGGTGGAAATGGAGGTATTAAACATTCCCGGCGTGACCGATGGATTGAATAATGACTATGCTGCTCAGGTAAAAGGTGCTTTAGAAGCACTTAAAGAACACGACCTGGTGGTCATTCATGTGGAGGCGCCTGATGAAGCTGCTCATGGTGGCGCCATTGATGATAAAATGGAGGCTATCCA
>MNYD01000075.1 GCA_001872925.1 Dehalococcoidia bacterium CG2_30_46_19
TGACCAAAGATGCGAAAGACTGTTGATGCTCTTTCGCATAACCCCGAGTGCCTCCCAACCAGACACAGTATTAATCTAGGGTAGCCTGTCTTAGCAGTCCTTCTTAGCGTGTGCTATCACTCAGCCGTAACTCCCTGCCGCCTCTCATCGGGGGTGGCCACTGGCAGAAACGCAGAATAACATGCCTGAGATGATTGTTCCCTATACCTTAAGAGACACCTAATGCTTGGGCAGCCTTGCCGACGTTGCGTGACTTGATCCAGAGGATGGCTCCATAACGCCCTGCGCCAGTAGCAATGGCTTGCATGGCTGTGACGTTAATCCGGGCTTGTCCCAGCTTGCTAAGTACAGCGGCGACAGCACCTACGCGGTCCTCGCCCTGGATCAGGAAAGCAACCTTGGGCCCCTTCAGCTTGATCCCTGCTTTTCGTGCTGCCGCAAGGAAGGCATCTCGGTCGGACGGCACAAAGGCAAGTTGAGCACGCCGCGCGCTCGTTGGGAAACCATTGAGAGCAATCAGATTGGCACCCCCTGCCTTGAGTGCATTGAAAACCTTAGCACCCGCTCCAGCCCGATTGGGAACCACAGTATAGTAATACTCAATACGCCGCACGATGTCCGCCATGGCATACCTCCTATAAAGAAATGTCCACTTTGTTTATTATAGGGGGTTTAGGTTGTACAGTCAAGAAGAAGCGTCTGACGAAAGTTTGTTTGCGGGCCACTGCGTGAAAGACACTCAAACGAAAAGGAAGGCCTGCCACGGGTGCCTAAAGAAAATAGCTCATTAGTTGCGCTCTTTCATTAAACGAAATAGCGGAATGTTCACTAGTCTACACATTGGGATGTCCCGTTACGAATGAAGCCAACAAACGAAGCCGTCTAGTTATCAAAACAGCACTCGGCACTCGATGCACTGCTTTGCAAAGTCAGAAGCAAGTTTCTTACCTTTTGAGGCAAAAAAACCATCGCCCATGGCGCTTTCCAAATTATGTTTCCTATAGACCCAATCGCCATAATGGTAGTTCATTCTGTCGACCAATACGTAATCCACCTTCCCGCTGAGCCCAGCAGCAAGTTCCTCCGCCCCGGGAAGCATTGGTGCAATCATCGCATAGGTTCTAATGCCGGCAAGATGTAGTCCCTCGAGCGCTTTGATTCTTTCCTTAATTGATGGCGCGCCAGGTTCAAATAGCTGTCTCACGCCTTCATCTCCAGTGGTAACCGATAGCCCAACTTCAATCTTGTGGGCTTTTTTAAATAGCTCCACATCACGTAAAACAAGCGCGGATTTCGTCTGGATTGTGAACGGCCAATCATATCGGACCAATATTTCAAGGCACTTTTTTGTCAGTTCGTATGTTCTCTCCAGCGGTTGATAGGGATCGCACACTCCGCTTACCCACACCCTACCGGGCGGCATTTTTTCTATCTCGCGCTGCAGTAGATGTGCGGCATTAATCTTAACATCAACAAACTCACCCCACGGTTCTTTATGTCCGGTGAACCTCTTCATAAAGCGAGCATAGCAATAGGCGCAACCGTGCTGGCACCCAATGTACGGATTGACCACATAGTCAAAGACCTTTGATTTGGACAAAATGCTTCTCGCGTAGATTTCTCTGATAATCATAGGAAGACTAGCTCACCGATGATAATGATACCCATAGATGATTTTACCATCTACGGAGTTCGACTACACATTAGTCCATTTTGTTGGGAAGACCAGCTGCCCTTTGCGTGCTAGAGCACTGCAAACCTATTTCTCATTTTCATGTCTTTTATCTACTACTCTAACATGGTGGCGCAACTCATTTCGGAACTAGTATCAAGGTCTGCTGCAGTCCAAGGATACATGAGACGCCAGAAGCTTATCAAACATATTTTGCAGTTCCCCCAGTACTTCCTCAAGAGGTGGTAGCGAGTTAACTTGCTGTCGCAAGTCACTCTCCCAGTAGCGCTTCAATCCTCTGGAATCGGCGGGAAGAAAGTCACTCATAGTAGAGGGGTAGAGTCCCTTATGCGCGAGCTTTTTAGCCAATACTAAGCCCAAGAGCTCGAAGTTCAATTGAGAGGAGTGCTCCTTTAGGAGTCGCCATACATCATAATAATCTCGGGATTTACCCCGTTCAAGCAAGCTTCGCATCTTCTCGGCAAGTAATTCCTCCAGTGGATAGACCAGCATCTTTCGCTGCTCATCAGGAAAGGGGCCGGTCAACACCTTTCGATATTGAGGCTCAAGGCATAACGGCTCATCAAAAGTCAAGTCCATATAAATCATACCCGGATAGGCTAAGGGACCCACAAATTGAGTTCGGACACGGGCATAGCCATTTGGCTTGTGAAGCATTTTGGTAGTAAGTCGTATCTGGGATGCCTGCTCTGTCTGACGATACCATATCTCAAGAGTCCGTCTCAGTTCTTCTTTTGCGATATCATGCCTTACGGTGAAGTCCAAATCCTCCGAATAGCGCCAGTTTAAAAAGTAAACTTTACGCAGGGCAGTGCCTCCTTTGAATATCAGTGTCTCATTGAGGTCAGGCAACTGTGACAAGGCTTTAAGCAACTCGGTAAGCACATAGTCCTTCTCTAATATACCTAAAGCCACTTTCTCTCGATTGGCCAACCGCTGCAACTCAGCCCTGGACAGCATCACCGCTCCTTCCACTGCAGGAGTTCATTCACAGGGACATTTACCAGGATTTTCCAGCGGTCGATATAGCGTCCCTTGGGGGTTGCTAGAGTATCAAGCGGAGCATAGCTATTGCTGATGCTGTCATGCAGAAGAGCGGTGGCCTCATTGGTCCCAGCGTCGAGCGTTTCCAGAAGATAACCCAAGCGCTGGCTTACCGCCTTGTTGCCGTTCTTCCAGGCATACTCGGCTATTTTGAGAGAGTCAAGCTCGTCACGGCCATAACAGAGCGCCTTAGCCACCTCCACCACGCCACCACAATATTCCAGGCGGTCAAGGCAATCCACTATGGTCTTCTCAGGCTCTGAGATATTCACCCGATATCTATCCAGAGTTACTTCAGTAGCTCCAAAGAACTTACGGTCAGTCATACAGACAAAGCGGTAGGTTACCCCAGAAATCTCCAGAGCTGATTTCAGCTTGCGGCGGGTTGAGGCCACGAAAACAGTCCGACTGACTTGCTCGGTGTAACCATAGTAATTAAGGGCACTATGAAATGCAATATAGTAGGGATTGATAAGGTAGGAGGCGATTATGAATTCATGCTCAGTCCATTCGCCCTCACGGCCAGCTTCAAAGGGCAATATAAGGTACTTACCCCCTTCCATGCGCTGGAGCCACCGCCGCTTTACTAATGTGGATAGTAATTCGCGTAGTCCACTGTTACTACTACCATAAATCTTGGCAGCATCATCTAAGGTAAAAAGGCGTTTTCCCTGACGGGTCAACTCCGTCAGGAGGTTGCTTCCTACATCGCCAAGAGTTCTTATGTTTTTTGTCATGATTGTCAGCTTAATCCTGACAATTATAGCATAAAACATCAAAATACCGTGAATATTGATATAATTCCCAAAGTTATATGGGAGAGCGAGATATTCTTAAATTGAAACCTATAGGAATAATCCCTTATGGTCAGAACCCCCGGGGATACCAGGCCACACGGGAAAAAGTTTTGCGATATAATAAGCTAAAATGGAAAATTAAAGGAGAAATAATGAGCGGTAAAAATATTTTATGTGAAAAAAGAAATAACGCCGCAATCATAAAATTTAACCGACCAGAGAAAAAGAACGCCCTTTCCCTGGAATTAATGGAGGAACTTCGCGGTGTGCTTGAAAGTGTAGAGAGCGACGATGATGTTCGAGCGGTAGTTATTACCGGCGTCGGCAATGCTTTTTCCTCAGGCGCAGACCTCTCTGATATGCAGACATTTCAAATGATGGAACAACAACTTGATGCCTCCTCAGGAAAATCTACCATGATAAAGCTCATCAATCTGGAAAAACCAACGATTGCCGCGGTGAACGGTTACGCACTGGGTCACGGCTTAGAATGCGCCCTTATGTGTGATATTATTATCGCCTCAGATAAAGCAGTATTCGGATTCATTGGTCCTCTACGGGGCTCAATATGCCCTTATGCCATGATTCGGCTTGCTGATGAAGTAGGCCGGGCAAAGGCGAAGGAATTGTTATTCACCTGCGACCGCATATCCGCTGAGGAGGCTTTGAGAATTGGATTGATAAATAAAGTAGTTCCTCACGAAAAACTTATGGACGCTGTTTTCGAGATTGTAGAACGGATGAAGAATTCAGCACCTTTAGCAACAAAACTTACAAAACAAGGAATAAACAGGGAACTAGGAGGATATGAGTATAGTCTGAAGGCGTTTCGAGAGATTGCTGCTGGCGGAGACATAATAGAAGGCGCCCTAGCATTCCTCGAGAAAAGACAACCTAAGTGGAGTAAATAGCTGCCTGGCGTGATTTCACCAATCCAAGATAGAAAGTACAGAGACTATAGTCAGGCACAAAACTATTTATACTCTCACTTGCTTTCTTGAAATGTCAAATCCCCCTTGCTCCCCCTTTTCTAAAGGGGGATTTAGAGGGATTTTTATACGAAGTTATGCGGGATACTATATATGGAAACGATGGTCTGGTTAAAGGTAAATTGTGGCTGCAAATATCGGCCGATGCTCCTAGTGAGGGTGTTTAAAAATGTAGTTGCCCAATTTATTGGGCAAATGCGCCTGATGAATCAGGCAACTACAGAAATTTTGGGGTGAAACATCTCTAATATGCCTAAAAACGAACGCAAAATCAAA
>MNYD01000132.1 GCA_001872925.1 Dehalococcoidia bacterium CG2_30_46_19
AATCTGAATAGGGTCCATGCTAGTAGATTACAGGCTTAAAGGCAGCCGTTTATTCTCCTCTGTGGGTTCAAGCAATTCACCATCCTCTTTGTACCGCTTAAGCAAGAAGTGGGTGGTGGTGCTCTGCACTTTTTCTAATGGAGCCAACTTTTCAGTTACAAAGCCAGCTATTTCCCGCATGTTTTTGCCCTTAATCAATATCGCCAGGTCATAAGCGCCTGAAACTAAATAAGCAGAGAATACCTGTGGAAAGTGGCAAATCCGCTCCGCAATAGCATCAAAACCTACATCTCTCTGCGGCGTTACTTTAACCTCGATTAGCGCCAATATTTCTTCCTGGCCTAATTTAGCCCAGTTAATTATGGTCTTATATTTCAGAATAGTTTTATCCTCCTCAGCTTTCTTGATTATGCTTTTTACCTTGCTGGCAGATATATCAACCATAGTAGCAATCTGCTCCGGGGTTGTTCGGGCGTTATCCTCCAGAATCTCAAAAATTTCGTTCATACTGCCTCCTAAGTTACCAGCTCAATAGCTGACCACTGTCTTTCTGCTTCATTGTAGCATAACTCAAATAATTTACCTTCACCTGTGGTAACTTTAAACGACCTTTTAGCTGGCTCCTGCCACACTTTTTCTATGTTTTTAACCTTATGCTCTCTACCCTGCCAAAGAAAAGACCGTGGTCGTTCCGCATAGGTATGACCTGAATAGCAGATGACTTTCAGATTATTCATAGCTTTTTATTCAGGTAACCCTCCCCCTTATTATCCCCCTCCCTTTGATAAGGGAGGGGGAATTGGGTATATAAGAGAGGCGAAGCCTCTCTTTGAGTCTCCATTCTAGGTAACCGGAAGGTGGCATAAACTAGCCATAAGCTAGTCACTCGCAGGGGCTGCTTTTCTATTCGCCGAAGCCTTTTTAGCAGTTTGCTTCATGTATGGTGCTTTAGGTTCAAATAGTTTAAGAGAAATCGGCTTTTCCTGCGAATGCTTTTGAATTCTAAATCTACCTGTATATTCCCCATTTTCTTTTCTTTCAGAGAAAGTCCTCCTTACGGTATGTTTTACCATTTCTGAAAGTGCTTCTTTCCTCTCATTTTCACAATTCACTATTCTAGCCTCTGCGAAGTCGGCATATTCTTTAGAAATCTCTATCCCTATGTAATCATGACCCAAAAGCTTTGCAGCGACTAAAGTAGTACCACTTCCACAATAAGGGTCAATTATTATTCCTTTATTATCGTCCATAATTGAATAAATAGCCCTGGCGGGCAAAGCTAACGGGAAAGGAGCGGGATGAGGATTATTTTGTTCAGGATGGAATCTCCAAATTGAAGTTAATAAAGCATGTTTAGGTTTTAATTCTTGACCTATATAATGCTTATCAACCGGCTTATAAAGCCAATATATTCTTTCTTCTACTTGCCAAAAACGCCAACCTCTGATGTTTGCCGCTATTAATCTATCCCATATTATCTCTTGCCTAAGAGTCCAATTAGTCCTCCTCAACCAATCCATGGGGTGAAGCATAAATCCTCTTTCCCATCTCAACTTATGATTATAAAAGAAAGAGCCACCTGGCTTTGTCATTCTAAATAATTCGTTCAATACTACTATTTGATTTTCTTGATATTCATCTTCAGGAAGCTTATCTATTGAATCCTTATACTTTACATTCTTTACAAGCCAGCCTTTCTTATTCTCTCCCTTATTGTATGGTGGTGAAGTAACACCCATATCAATAATTTCTGAGGGTATTTCTCTTAAAACTCTAAGAGTATCACCTACGATTATACGATTCATAAAATTTGATTGAGTCACTTTGCTTTCCCCTCTAAGAATTTATAGAAGTCTCTTACAATATACTGCTTATAATTTTCTAATTCCTTTTTACTAGTGAGATATATTACTTTTAGTTGCTGACAATCAATGAAATCTCGGTAATCAAAACTCGCGCTTCTCAAATACTCATTCGTAATATCTTTACCCTTTGGGAATCTCGCTTCTAACTGGGACTCTAGATTTTTTACAAAAGGAGGACTGGAGAAAGGGAATTCAAAAATGTAAATTAAACGTCCATCAATAAAACCGCTAACTAACATGTTTAAACCGTCTTCATGTTTATCCTTCTCCAATCGGGCAAAACGGTAATCAGAAAAATTACCGTACCCTTTCAGCTTGTCTGGTGATTTTGAATTTGTATCTACATTCTTAGGTTTCGCTTCACAATTTACAGTCTTCCCTGAAAATGCATCTTGTTTAAATCCGTTATAACCAATCTTCTTTTCCCTATGCGTGTAGCCAGCAAACATAACTGTTATAAATTCTCTTACCATTGATGAATTTTTATCGTTTATATACATAGTAATCAGGTCTACTAGAATTCCGATGAGCGTATCTTTTGATTTCCCTACAAGATAGCTACTTAATTCTTCGTGAGTACCTGTTGAATACAGCTTTAGAATTTCTACCAATTCTTTATTCATACTTCATAACACCTCGCACCCCATAATATAATAATTCCAACATATTTCTCCAGTATAATAGTTTTCTCACCCCTTTATCCCCCTTCCCCTTGATAAGGGGAAGGGGAAGAATTTATTGAAGAGGGGCTTCGCCCCTCTCTAACCTACACTCCCCCTTCCCTTATTAGGTAGGGCCGTGCAAAACCTTATGTAAAACAGAAGCTCTCAATTTGGCAATGGCGAGCACTTGTGCTATTCTTGAATTATGGCACAAAGTATTCCCTCGGCACAAGCCTTAATTGAAGAAGCTCTAAGTCTTAACCCTGATTTTGACGTTAATTCGCTCCACGCTCAAGTTTTTATTTTTATGGTTGATTATAGGTCAATATACTATGAAGCCAGTGTGGACTCTTTCCTTTCGGAGCTTGATTTGCCCAAGGAGCTACGGACCAAGATAAAACGGAAAATGCTTAAACCGGTTATGGTGGGAGATAAGGAATATAGTAACTTTATGGAAGAGGTATCACGGCGTGTTAGCCAAGCCTTCCAACCTATTTCCGGCAATGTTGCTGAACTATGTGTCGAGAGAGAATTAACTAAGGTTGGCCTTGTTAAGGGCATTAATTTTACGAGAAGGCAGGAACGGACAGATTTCACTGTGTATCATCCAGACATGCACCATTCCAAATTAAAGCATAGAATTGAAGTCAAGAATGTAAAAATAAGGGAAAGAGCTACAAGAGGGCTGCTATTTGATGGAGATAGTCTATTTGGTTTCTTTGATGACGAGAGCGAGTTTACCGAGCCCACCGTTGAACTTATCGATAACTTGTGTGTGAAAACCGGTGGATATTGCTACATGCCGTCTGCTACTTTAAACAAAATACCCCATAAAGCAAAGCGATTGCGACCTAATGTTGTATTTGCACACGATATGCTAAGTTTCGCCAGGACAGGCAAGATAACTTAGCTAGGTGGCCTCCAGAAATCCAAGATATATTCAAACGTAGTTCCGAGCGTTATATAGTTACTTGGCCAGCCGAAAATCCCAACGTGGTTCACTAGATTCCTTCTATCCCAGATTATGATATTTCTCAGTTCATAGCCCGCTTTTTCAAGCGCATCTATAACATATAGGTGGACTGGAATACGTTTGTTTTCCCACCATAAGTCAGTTACATCAATTACGCAGTGAGCTTTTGGCCTCATGAGCGGCAAAATACCCCTGTAAATTTCCTCCAAAGCCTGTGCATACTCGGCTGCCTCCATAGTTCCTAAATCGTTGGGGTCATTAGAATACTGCTGAACCTGTAAGTAGTATTGGTTTTGACGCAAGTCGCCTCTTATACTCTTATTAAGTCGGCGCCGATTAAGCATATTTGCATAAGGTGGCGATGTAATAGAAAGAGAAACGGTCTCCTCTTTCAAATACTGAGATATATTGTGGGCATCATCACAAATTGCGATTTGTTTAGCTTGACCAAATAGTCTACCTTGTGCTAGTCTTGACCTCCCAGTTTCAATATACTCATTCTTGAGGTCAAACCCAACCGCATTTCTATTAAGGTCCTGAGCGGCTAAGAAGGTTGTGCCAATACCTACAAAGGGGTCTAAAACAAGTTCACCCTCATGCGTGAATAACTGAATACATTTTGTCGGGAGTCCAATCGGGAATACAGCGGGATGGATATTTTTGTCTCGTATATCTCGCTTCTCATAGAAGAATTCCCAAATAGCAATCTGATGCAGTATCCATTCCTTGGCGGTCAAACAGTTAATGTGATTTGGGGGACATTGACAAGTCCTTTCGTAACCTATGTCCAGTAGCTTGGAAGTTTGTGTTGTCTCAACCATCGCTTTTACCTATCCCCTTTATTATATTCGTTGTCAAACAAAATGTGAACTACGCAACCACCTGATTTCCTACACGGGCTTACCTTTCTTTATGTTTGCTTAATTATACACGCTTCCGTGTATTTTGTCAAGCGTTTCCTCTCAATTTTGAGTCTTTTTTCTACCATTTATGAGAGTTAGTTAATTTATATCTCTGGCTTCCTTTTATGCCACTCTGTTGCCTGCTCATAGGCAAAGGCAATACGCAGTATTGTTTCCTCATTGAACGGCTTGCCCAGGACTTGCATGCCGACAGGCAAACCATCAACAAATCCAGCAGGTATAGAGATAGCGGGAATGCCAGCGATATTTATGGGCAAAGTACAGACATCGCTCAAATACATTTGCATCGGGTCTTCCAGCTTCTCGCCCAATTTGAACGCCACTGTGGGCGATGTCGGGGTGACCAGAGCATCATATTTTTCAAAAGCTTGTTCGTATTCCTGTTTTATCAAGGTACGCACCTTCTGCGCCTTGAGGTAATAAGCATCATAATAGCCAGCGGACAGAGCGTAGGTACCCAACATTATTCTCCTCTTGACTTCAGTTCCAAAGCCAAATTGCCGTGTCTTTTCCATAGCCTCTATCACACTGCTGGCATTCTGCTCCGAGAAGCCATATTTAACCCCATCATAGCGAGCCAGGTTCGCCGAAGCCTCAGACGGAGCAACTATATAGTAGACTGCTAAGGCATATTTGGTGTGTGGCAAAGAGACTTCCCAGTCTATTTCGGCACCTAGCTCCTCAAGCTTCTTTATCGCTATTTCCAAGGCTGACTTTACCCCTTCTTGCATCCCTGCCACAAAATATTCCCTGGGAATGCCAATACGTAGCCCTTTAAGGTCACGCTTTAAATAAGAAACATAATTCGGTACCGGGTAATCCACTGAGGTGGAGTCCATAGAATCATATCCCGCAATAGCATTCATCACCAGGGCGCAATCGGTAACATCCTTGGTTATCGGTCCAATCTGGTCAAGGGAGCTGGCAAAGGCGACTAAACCAAAACGGCTCACCCGCCCATAAGTGGGTTTTAGACCCACTACCCCGCAAAATCCTGCCGGCTGGCGTATGCTGCCGCCGGTATCAGAGCCAAGAGCGTAGACAGCTTCATCGGCAACCACAGCAGCGGCAGGGCCACCACTGCTACCACCGGGAACATAGTTTAGATTCCAGGGGTTGTGAGTGGGGAAAAAGGCAGAATGTTCTGTAGAAGAGCCCATGGCAAATTCATCCATATTCGCCTTGCCTAATATCACCGCTTTTTGCGTCTTCAGTTTCTTTATCACGGTGGCATCGTAAGGCGGAACGAAGTTTTCCAGTATCTTGGAAGAACAGGTAGTTCGTATTCCCGCGGTGCAGATAACATCCTTGATTAACGTAGGCACACCAGCTAACGGCGTAATATTGCCATTCCGTATATAACCATCCGCCTCCTCAGCTTGCTTTAAAGCCATGTCTTCGGTAACAGTGACGCAGGCATGAATTTTGTCCTCTACCTCAGCGATACGCTCCAGTGTAGCTTTGGTAAGGTCTACCGAGGAAATCTCACTTCGTTTAAGAAGTTCGTGAGCTTCGTGGATAGTCAGTTGACAAAGCTTGTTCATAAAACTTAAAGCCTCTCCGTAACGCTACCGCGAGAGATGACTTTCCGCCAACTGCCACCAGCTTTTGAATGCATCTATGCCTACTCCAAAACTGGCTTCACCTTAAAGCAGCCCTCTTCCCTTTTGGGAGCATTAGCAAGGACATCGCTTTGAGGATATGAAGGAAAACTCTGGTCTTCCCTGAAAACGCTTTGTAGTGGAACTGCGTGAGTTGCCGGTGGCACATCAGCTATGTCCACCTGATTAAGTATCTCAAAATTTTCCAGAATATTGGATAGCTCAACGGTAAATTTCTCGATTTCATCTTCGCTTAAACCCAGACGTGCTAACCAGGCTACATGCTCTACTTGCTGGCGACTTAATTTCATCTTGATATTCCTGAATACTGTAATTGTAGCATCACGCTTTATCGTTGGACAACAGTTGCTCACTCTGTTTGAAGAAGCGTATAATAAGCAGGATGAGAATCATCCTGTATACCGGCAAAGGAGGGGTAGGCAAG
>MNYD01000150.1 GCA_001872925.1 Dehalococcoidia bacterium CG2_30_46_19
AATGTGCCAAGGTTGTGGTAAAGAATCTAGGCAATGCCTTGTTTAACCCTTATGCCCATATAAAGAAGAGAGTAAGCGTTGACGATGTCCTTAACTCAGAGAGGATTTGCGACCCTTTAAAGGCTCTGGAGTGTGCCCCTAAGTCAGAAGGTGTCTGTGCTATGCTCCTGGCCTCTGAGGAAAAAGCCAAGAAGTTAACCGATAAACCAGTTTGGTTTAAAGGTTGGGGCTCTTCTATGGATACTTTTTACCTTGGAGATAGAGATTTGCTGAATACTCAGCTAAAGACTGCAGCGGCAAGTGCTTATAAGATGGCTGGGGTCAGCGATCCAAGGAAAGAAATCGATGTCGTGGAGACATGCGAGCCTTATGCTTTCCAGGAGCTTCTGTGGTGTGAGCAGTTAGGATTATGCGCTCAAGGACAGGGGGGCAAATTAATAGACAGCGGTGTTACCCAGATAACTGGAGCTCTGCCTGTTAATCCTTCTGGTGGTGTTTTGGCAATGAATCCCTATGTGGCGAGAGGGCTTTACCGTGTTGCAGAAGCTGCTTTACAAATTAAGGGCAAGGCTGGGGAGCACCAGGTAGACAAGAAGGTGAATACCGCTTTAGCCCATTCAACATATGGTTTTTGCGGGCAATGGCAGGGAGTAGTAATTTTGGGAAGTTAGGAGACAATAAAACTTATGAGAGGAGGATTTGATTAAATGGCGGAACAAAAAGAGAAACCAAGAAAGGTTGGCGCTATGGGTATGGTTCCATATGAAATGGCTCTCGGACCCACCTGGACCAAGTTTTTTGAAGGCTTCAAGGAAAAGAAGATACTTGGCACTAAGTGTAAGAAGTGTGGTCGGGTTCTTGTTCCCGCAAGACCATTTTGCCCCCGATGCTTCGAACCTATGGAGGAATGGGTTGAGGTCGCTCAGGAAGGTACTATAGTTACCTGGAGTTATGTCAATTATACTTACTTTGGAGTGACTCCGGATATGATTCCAGTAATAGGGGCTATCATAAAGCTGGATGGAGTTGATTGTGGCACGGGAATGTCGACGCAGATTGGCGGGCTTGATATAAAGGATTTTGAGCTGGTGACTAAGAAAGTAAAAGTTGGAGCTAGAGTTAAGGCGGTATGGCGTAGGAAGAGGCAAGGCAATTTCCGGGATATAGATTACTGGAAAATTATTGAATGATAGAAAGGAGGTGATAGGAGATGGGAAGAGCAGTTGCGGTTATTGGAACAGGTCAAACAAAGCACGGTAGAAGGGATGATTTAAGCTATCCCGATTTGGTCAGGGAAGCAGTGAAGAAGGTATTTGAGGATGCGGGAATAACTCCCAAGGATGTCGATGGTGTGGTTTATGGTAGCATGCCCTCTATGATGGAGGGAATGGCCTACAACCATTTTTACTTCGCTGATGCCCTGCGTGTAGTGGGTAAGCCACTATTGAGGACGGAGACCTGCGGTTCTACCGGGCAGTCTGTAGCCCACACCGCTATTCACTGGATTGCCTCGGGAATGGCGGATGTTGTCCTGGCTGTCGCTTCGGAGAAAGAGCATGAGGGCGATGCACAAGCAACTATGATGACAATACTTGAACCATTCCTAATGGTGACAATTGGTGGTGCTCCCGTAGCCTTCTCGTTACAATCTCGCGAGTGGATGGGATACTATCACATTGATGATGATAAGGCCAGGGAGGCTGCATCAATAGTATCGGTAGATTCCCATGATGGTGGCCTTAAAAATCCCCTTGCCCACATTAGAGTAAAGCTCACCAAAGAAGATGTTTCGAAGGCCCCGATTATTACCTATCCCGTTCGGTTGTATGATGTTTGTCCGACATCGGATGGCGCTTGTGCGGTGATCTTTGCCTCGGAGGAGAAGGCTAAGAAAATTTGTAAGAAGCCTGCCTGGGTTAAAGGGATAGGTTTCAGAGGTGAAGAATATTTTATTGGTGATAGTAATAAGGCGGTGTGGCAAAGCACCATTGAGGCATCTAAGGAAGCTTATAAGGAGGCAGGTATCACTAACCCTCTAAAGGAGTTAGATGTAGCCGAGGTATATAATCCTTTTAGTTACCAGGAATTGATGTTTTTGGAGTGTTTGGGGCTTTGTCCTCCCGGAGAGGCTCCTGACTATGTAATTAAAGGCACATTTTCGCCTGGTGGTGAGCTTCCCTGTGACCCCTCAGGTGGCGTTCTTTGTACCAACCCCATTGGTGCTGCTGGGCTTATCAGGGTGGCTGAGGCAGCATTGCAAGTCACTGGCAAGGCTGGAGAACATCAAGTTGAAGGGGCCAAATTAGCCCTTTCCCATGCTATGGGAGGTGCCGAGCAATTTAACGGAATAACGATACTTGGCTCAGAACTATAGAAAAGGAGGAATTACATGGCGGAGAAGTATAAATTAATTAAAGACCTGGTTAGGATGGAGATAGTGGATTTTACGTTCCCCAAAAAGGAATATCGGACAGGTAGGCATGATACGGTTCTTCCCTATAATTGGGCTCTGGGCCCAACGTGGACGAGATTCTTCGATGGCTTAAAAGAGGGGAAGATATTCGGCACCAGGTGCAAAAAATGCAACAAAGTTCTTGTTCCCGCAAGAACATTTTGCCCCAGTTGTTATGAAGATATGGAGGAATGGATTGAGCTCCCCCAGGAAGGCAGTGTAGAGACGTGGTGTCTTGTTAACTATAAATATTACGGGCAAGTTAAGAAGCCTCCATATATAATAGGGCAAATACGCCTGGATAAAGCCAATTGTAGCCTGACGCACTTTATTGGTGGATTTGACTTATCTGACCCCGATAAGGTGAGGAGAAAAATGAAGACCGTATCAAGAGTTAAGGCTGTATGGAGTAAAGAGAAACATGGTGATATCTATGATATCGCTTATTTCAAGCCTATCTAAGTAAAGCACGGGGTTCATTGCTCCTGCTAAAGGAGGGGAAACATGGATATGTGGAAGGGCAAGAAGTATTTCGATGATTTTGAAATTGGTGACAAACTGGGGCCAACGAGGGCAAGAACGGTCACCGAGACTGATATTGTGAATTTTGCTTCTCTGACCGGGGATTGGTTTCAACTTCATACCGATGTGGAATTTGCCAAGAAGAGCATGTTTGGGGAGAGGATAGCCCATGGAATGTTGGTGCTTTCGATAGCCTCAGCGCTGGCACCTCCTTATGACCTTGCATTTCTTGCTTTTTATGGCATAGATAGGGTTAGATTCATTGCACCTGTGAAGATTGGTGATACGATTCATGTAGAAGCAGAAGTAATTGACAAAAAGGAGAGGGAGGGAAATACCGGCACTGTTACTTTGAGGGCCTATGTTAAAAACCAAAGGGATGAAAATGTGACTGTTTGGGATGCTAAGGTGTTACTTGCCAAGCGTGGAAAAGCAGCTTGAATCTATTATGAGCCGGGCGAGAGGTCCATGCTGGAAGAGATACGTCAGTGGATTGTAAGGGCTGTCATGATAGAACAGCGTTTGTCTTTTGAGATACCAAGTTGACCTTCAATGAGTTAGATGAGAAGGTCAGCAGACAGAATAAAATAATCTAGCACTGTAACAGTCAATTGCTAGGTTATACCAGAATATATCCACAATAGCGATTGATAACAGGAGGTGGCGATGGATTTTAGTTTTAACGATGAAGAGGAAGCATTCAGGAAGGAGGTTCGCGATTGGATTAAGAAGGAGACTCCGAAACGATGGTTTGAACTTGACCCATTGTTGTGGGAGGAGACCGATGAGTCTTGGGCTATTTCTCGTGAGTTTCAAAAAAAATTGGGACAGAAAGGTTGGTTGGCACCAGCATACCCTAAGCAATATGGCGGCTTAGAGATGAGCCACATGAAACGGCTTATCCTTGCCGAAGAGCTATCCTACAATAAGGCACCAGTAGGCGTAGAAACGGAGATCGCAGTAAACTGGGTAGGACCTGACCTCCTACTCTTCGGAAGTGAAGAGCAGAAGCAAAAGTATGCTCTTGGTGTAGCGAAAGGTGATTTGGTAATTTGCCTCGGCTACAGCGAGCCTAACGCTGGTTCTGACCTCGCCTCGCTGCAAACCACCGCTGTAGAGGAAGACGATGAATATGTAATCAATGGCAATAAGATCTGGACTAGCTATGCCCATTATGCTGACTATTGCTGGCTTGCCGCCAGAACTGACCCCAATGCCCCCAGAAAATATGATGGAATCAGCATGTTCGTTGTTGATATGAAAACCCCTGGAATCACGATACATCCCTTGATAAATCTCATGAATCGTCACTCATTTAACGAGGTTTTCTTTGATAATGTGCGTATCCCCAAAGAAAACCTGGTAGGGAAGAAAAACAATGGCTGGTATGAACTGATGATAGCTCTGGATTCCGAGCGCTCCGGGATAGGTTACGCTGCGATGTTTCAGCGAATTTTAGAGGAACTAGTGGAATATGCCAAGGAAAGGAAGTGTGATAAAGACCCTATAATTCGGCAGAAGCTGGCAGAAATGGCAGTGGAGATCGAAGTTAGCCGTATGATGTGCTACCGCATTGCCTGGATGTATAGCAAGAATCTTCATCCTAATTACGAAGCTTCTATGTCACTGGTATTTTTGAGCGAGATGATGAGACGCGTGGCGCAAGTGGGAATGGATATTGCGGGACCTTATGGAGAACTGGAAAGGGATTCCAAATGGGCTCCTCTCCGCGGGAAGATAGAAAGGTTGTGCCTAAACTGCCTCTCCATAGGTGTTGGTGGTGGCACTAACGAGATTCAGCGCAACATTATTGCTCAAAGGGGATTGGGGTTGCCCAGAAAATAACTTGTTTTTGCGCTATTCAAGCTAGCGGGTT
>MNYD01000128.1 GCA_001872925.1 Dehalococcoidia bacterium CG2_30_46_19
GAAACTAAATTTGTCTGTGTTGATGGCCCAGATTTCGAGGGTCATAAAGTTGATTGGGATTTGCTCATGAAGCGGCAGCGTGCTTACCTTGAAGAGGAAAAGAAATCGCTGGAACTCTGGGAAACAGACGCATTGAGGAACCAAAGTGAGTGAAAAGATAAAGATAAATCTAAATCGAGTACCGATGCCAAAGCAGGAGGTGGCGGTGAGGAGGAGGAATTTTAATGAAGTGGCTCTAGGATATCGTGAACAGCAGGCTGTTGAAGAAGCCAGCCGATGTATTCAATGTAAGAAACCTAATTGTATAACAGGCTGTCCTGTGGGGGTAAATATTCCTGAGTTTATACGGGCGGTGCGCGAAGGTGATATGCCTGAGGCAGTGAGAATAATTAAAAGCACGAATAGCCTTCCCGCCATTACTGGCAGAGTTTGTCCTCAGGAAACGCAATGCGAAATGGTCTGTGCATTAAATAAAAAGGGTGCTCCCATTGCTGTCGGTAGGCTGGAGAGATATGTGGCTGATTGGGAGCGGTCTCATCCTGAAATTGAGGAAAGGCAAAAAAAGCGTGTTACATTTAATGGTAAGAAGGTGGCGATAGTTGGCTCAGGTCCAGCGGGTTTAACTTGCGCTGCAGACCTGGCTAAACTGGGATATGAAGTAACCATTTTTGAGGCGCTCCACGTGGCTGGTGGTGTGTTAATGTATGGCATTCCCGAGTTCAGGTTGCCCAAGGACGTTGTTCAAGCTGAGGTTGATTATGTGAAATCATTGGGCGTTGAAATTAAGCTTGACCATGTGATTGGTAAAATAGCCACAGTGGACGAGCTTTTACAAAATGGCTACGACGCTGTTTTCCTGTCTCCTGGCGCCGGGGCACCGATGTTTTTGAACATTCCCGGTGAAAATTTGAGTGGCATCTATTCCGCTAATGAATTTCTTACTCGGACGAATTTGATGAAGGCTTATCGCTTTCCTGAGTATGATACTCCCATAAAGGTGGGGAGGAATGTGGCTGTCATCGGTGGTGGGAATGTCGCTATGGATGCCTCAAGATGTGCCTTGAGGCTCGGGGCTGAAGGAGTACATCTCATTTATCGGCGTTCCGAGGTGGAAATGCCAGCCAGGGCTGAAGAAAGGGAAAATGCTAAAGAGGAGGGGGTCATTTTCAAGCTTTTGACAAACCCCAGCCGCTTTATTGAGGATGAATCGGGTAAGGTTAAAGCAGTTGAGTGCTATGAAATGGAATTGGGTGAACCTGATGAGAGCGGACGAAGGCGCCCAATTCAGAAGCCGGGGACTGAGTTTACTATGCCCGTTGATACCGTGATTGTTGCTTTAGGCACCAGCCCTAACCCGATCATTCCTTCAACGACTAAAGGGCTTGAAGTTACAAAGTGGGGTACTGTGAAAGCTGATGAAGATAATGGGAGAACAAGCAAGGGCAGAGTGTGGTGTGGAGGTGATATGGCTACAGGAGCGGCTACGGTTATCAGCGCTATGGGGGCTGGTAAGCGAGCCGCTGCAGATATCAATACTTATTTTGAAGGGTAGTCTCCTTTAATCCTCGGGCTTGGCTTTGCCTTCCTTAATTAAGGGTAGATATTGGCACTTAATAGCTGTCGCCTTTGAAGCCTCGCGGTCTACTTCATAGGGTTCCCCAATAAAAATTTTTCCACATTCCTTAGTTTCTCCTTTTGTGGGGTCATCGGAGTAGAATAACTTCTGCCGAGCTTCTATGATTCCTAAATCGAAGGGCATGGTAAAATAAAGGTCAGCAAGTACCTTTTCTATTCCTAATTGATACAATGTTCCCCAGCCACCTGATTTATCCGAGCGGTATTTGCTCACTGGTAGTAAGCTTAGCAAGTTTGCTATGCTGAATCGTGCTATGTCCTGGGAAACCCTAAACGGGGTCACGCTAATTAATAAATCGCTGCGTAAAACTACGTTAGGGATCCAAAAAGTGGGCAGGGCGAAAAATTTAGATAAGGGATTTTCCACTTCCACGAAAATGGAGTCTTTGGTATCAAGCAATAGTACATTATGAAAGTTATATCCTAAGGATTTATATATGGGATAGATTGGCTTACCGCTTGGAGTTGCGGCGGCAATGATAATGTCAGCACTACTCACTTTCCTGATGCCTTCAATGATGGTACTAAGTATTTGGGGGCTGGTAGTTACCGGGTATGGTGCCGGATAGTCGGCGCAAGGTTTGATTAAAATGCGCCTTGCCCAGGAAATTTGTCTTGGTAGTGTGAAAACGAATTCGGAATCCTTAAAAATCACTGGTCCTCAACTCCATGAAAATATGTTACAAAATCCCCCTCTATCCCCCTTTTCTAAAGGGGGACTAAGGGGGATTATGAAGCTGGCGGTAACACAATAATTTTACTCTCAGCGGGCAGCTTCCCTGCTTGAAATTCTATCTCGCTTGTATCCCATTTCCTGACCCTCTCTGTGCCTTTAAGAAAATCTTCGACCGCGCCTATGGGATAGGCACATTTTGTTGTCTTAAAATGCATCGGAATTATCACCTTAGGCATCAATTGAGTGCATACCTGGCTTGCTTCGGCAGCGTCTATGGTGAAAAAACCACCCACGGGAATGAATAATATATCCACGTCGCCAACTGAGGCTATTTGTTCTTGGCTAAGCAAATGTCCTAAGTCTCCCAGGTGGCAAAGTCTGATGCCATCGACGGTAAAACAAAATACAGTATTACCTCCCCGTTCCTTTCCTTTAGATTTATCATGGTAGGTGGCAATGCCTTTAAACTCGATGCCACTGACATTTTTAATGCCGCTACCTTTGATTATTTGTGGTTGTCCTTGCACTGCGGAAACATTGTTATGGTCACTGTGGTCATGGCTTACAATAATGATATCAGCACTTTCCTTAATGGGAGAGTAATTAATGCCTCCGCCGACTGCATAGGGGTCGGTAATTAACTTTGTTCCTTTCTCAGAGGTAATCAAGAAACAGGAATGACCCAGCCACTTCACCTTCATACTAACAACCCCCCGTTCTTTCTAGCTAATGACAAAGCCAGTTCCGCTAATGTTCTTACTCCTACCCCGGTGGCTCCTTTCACGATATAGCCGCTCTCTTTATCGCTGGAGGCAGTGCCGGCGATATCAATATGAGCCCAGGGGATATCCGCGATGAATTCAGCCAGGAAGAGAGCAGCAGTGATAGCCCCGCCATATCTGTTACCGGTATTTTTGATATCAGCAATCACGCTTTCGTTTTGCTCCTTATATTCCTCAGGCAGTGGCATTTGCCACAGTTTCTCTCCAGCTTTGTTAGCAGCTCTGACAATTTCATTCGCCAGTTGCTGGTTATTGCTGAACAGCCCGCTATAGCCATTGCCCAGGGCAACTCGGCAGGCTCCAGTTAAAGTAGCCAGGTCTATTAACGGAGATAATTTTTGTTTTACCGCATAGCTTAAAGCGTCAGCTAAAATAAGCCTTCCTTCGGCATCGGTGCTTATTATTTCTATAGTTTTGCCGTTCATTGCTGTTAATATGTCTCCCGGCTTTAGAGCATTACCACTGGGCAGGTTTTCCACTGCTGGGATTATAGCGGTAACATTGATTTTAAGTTTCAGGTGAGCAATGGCGGCTAACGCTGCCATAACAGCAGCACCGCCAGCCATGTCATCTTTCATCTCACCCATGCCCTCTGAAGGTTTAATGGAAATTCCTCCAGAATCAAATGTTACTCCTTTGCCCAGGAAGCCAGCAGTGTCCTGGGAATCTGGATTACCTTTGTAGCCAAGCGTTATCAACTTCGGTGGCTGGCTGCTTCCACTTGCCACCCCTAGGAGTGCACCCATACCCATCGCTTCCATGTCCCTGGAATCAAAAACTTTGAATTCCAGGTTATATTTGGTGGCTATCTCTCGGGCTATTTCAGTCATTCGAGCGGGGGTCATGTGGTTAGCTGGCTCGTTAACCATGTCACGGGCAGTTGCCGTAGTTTCCGCCATTATCTTGCCATTTTCAATGCCACGGCTGACAGATGTCAGTTGAAAGCTGTTGGCTATTATTAGCATTTCTGCTATCTCTTCATATTCAGGCTTTTTATACCTGGTGAAATGGTAAAGGCCGAGAAGGCTACCCTCAGTGATTGCTTCTGCAGAATCTTGTGGTTCTATATTGCTTGTTCCCACCCCATGGAGTATCGTGGCTACCTTGTGACAATTTAATTTGCGTAATGAGCGAGAAAAATCGCCGGCTACCCTGCGTACCTTGTCTAAATTGAAATCTTCTCTTTTACCTAATCCTGCCACAGCCACTATCCTGCTGGGCAACTTGCCAAGCGTGTGAATGATGGTAACTTCTCCAGGTTTACCCTTAATCGCTGCCTGATTAATAAGCTGGCTCACAGCCCCGCCTAAAGCTTTATCGACAGCAGCGGTGGCGCCATCGGGCTGTTTCACCCCCTCAAAAATGTTGACCACCAGTGCATCGGCTTCGCTCTCGGTTATGTCACCAATTACAGCCTTAATTTCCATTATCCTTCACCGAACCATATAAAAATCTTCAATGAAACTATTATTCTAACCTATTTGGCTGTAATAATGAAGGGGGCGATTTAAATCATCTAAAATCTAACCGAAGGAGAAGTTGTTGAATCACGAAAAATCTAACCGAAGTGGATTAAGATTCAGCCTGGCTAATATTTTCACAGGAGGTAAAGCCAGGCTATGGAAAGGATGGACATGCATTCAAGGAATGAATATCTCAAGGTGATAGGGGAGAGCTACTTTAAGGCAAAAACCAGGAAGGAGAAGACAGAACTTCTTGATGAATACTGTCGCAATACC
>MNYD01000107.1 GCA_001872925.1 Dehalococcoidia bacterium CG2_30_46_19
CTCTGTATATGGCAGCTCTTAGCGCAGTCCGTTTCAACCCTACCATTAGAATCTTTTACGAGCGTCTTCTCGCTAACGGCAAGGAGAAAAAGGTGGCTCTTACTGCTTGTATGCATAAGTTGCTCATCATGCTGAATGTAATGCTTAAACATAACTCTTATTGGTCTTGTAATTATGCCATCTTTAATAATACCTGTATCCCTGATGCCAAGACAGTTGCTTGACGGGAGAGGGCTAGGGTGAGGGTGAAATTCCCCCTCCCTCTATCTTCCTCCCGCCATATTTGCCCGGGAGTATCAGCAACGAGATTGCGGAGCCTGTTCCGAGTAAAACGAGGAATCTTGTTCCTCGCAATGACAGAAAGAGAGCATGTGCCACTAGTCATATGTAAAGAGCAGGCTTGATTTAGCTTTTAGGGACAATGTGGTAAAATCTTCATTGATTAGCTATGCCAGTTTACGAATACCGTTGTAATTCTTGCCACCGTAAGGTTAGTTTATATCACCCCAAGTTTTCTTCAGATGCCCCTGGTTGCCCTCACTGCGGGGGTGAGCTTAAGCGAATATTTTCCACTTTCGCTATGCATAAGACCTACAAGGATGTTTATGACGATATACTTTCTGACCAGAACTTGACTGAGGGGATGATGCGAAATGACCCCCGAGCTTTAATTGAGTGGAACAAGCGAATGACTGGTGGTGAGGAGCCTCCCCCTGATTATGAGGAGATAACGGAAAGGATGGAGAGGGGGGAGTGGCCTGTTGAGCAAATCGAGCAAAAGAGAAGAGATGTAATGGACTTGCCCGAGCCACTAAAGAAAGGAGAGGATTAAGAAGGAGGCAAGGTGCCAATCTATGAGTTTATCTGCCATAATTGCCATAAAAAGACCAGCGTTCTGGTAAGGAGCGTCTCAGAGTCTGTTACCCCCGCCTGTCACTTTTGTGGCAGTGCTAGTTTATCCCGTACCGTATCGAGCTTCGCTTATCACAAGTCACTACAAACTGTATTGGAGGAGAGTGGCGAGCCGTCATCGCATCCCAGCGATGATTATTACAAAGACCCTCGCAATATCGGTCGCTGGGCGGAGAAAAAGTTCCAGGAAATGGGTGAAGAGATGCCTTCCCAGCTTAAGGAGGAAATACAGGCAGCCCGAGAAGGTGTGATGCCTGAGCCGCTGAAGGATTTGCAGAATGCCTCACCAACCGCTTCGTATAGTTGATGCCAACCTTAACCGCTCTGCTGAAGGGTTGCGCGTTCTGGAAGATGTTGCCCGCTTCGTTCTAAATGACGCCGCATTGAGCCAGCAGTTAAGGACTATCCGTCACAATCTGGCCGATGCCGGCAGGTCACTGGGCATAATTCTTCTGGAGGAAAGGGACTCGGAACACGATGTCGGCATTAGCAAAGAAATTGCCACTGTAACCCCCCCATCTGCCGTCGCGAGCCCCTCGTCTGCCGCCGTGAGTCCCCTATCTGCCGTTGCGAGTTCCCCCTCTGTCATTGCGAGCCGAAGGCGAAGCAATCTCAACAAGCAGTCCTACCCCGATTTAATTAGCCTGGTTGAAGCCAATGCTAACAGGGTGGAGGAGTCGCTGCGGGTGTTGGAGGAACTGGCCAGGTTAGCAGGGTTAAGCTCCAGGCTGGATGCGGTGAAATTTGAACAGGCGAGGTTCAGCCTTTATTCGGTGGAAAAAGCGATGGTGGCTAAGCTAACACGGCAGGATAAGGTAAAACAGTTGACCGGGCTTTATGTCATTCTGGACAGGCAGGCTCTGGCTGGCAGGGACGAACTGGAGGTAGCTGGCGAGATTGTTCAAGGAGGGGCCAGGGTTATCCAGCTCCGGGATAAACAGAGCTACAAGGGGGAATTGCTGCCTATTGCCCAAGGGATTAAGGAGTTATGTGCAAAGTCAGGCGTTTTATTCATCGTCAACGATTATCTTGATTTAGCACTGGCAGTTGATGCTGATGGTCTCCATCTGGGGCAGAAAGATTTGCCGGTTCATATTGCCCGGAGAGAATTGCCCATCGATAAAATAATCGGCAGCTCGGTTACCACGGTATCACGGGCGATCGAGATGAGGGATGAAGAGGCGGATTATATTGCTGTAGGTTCGATGTTCCCCACGAGAGGCAAGGAAGGGGCGGTGGTTGTTGGGCTGGATATGCTCCAGCAGGTCAAAAAGGCAATATCGTCTCCACTGGTGGCTATCGGCGGCATTGATGAAAGTAATGTTGGCGAGGTAATCGCTGCTGGTGCTGATTGTGTCGCTGTGATTAACGCCGTGTTAGGCAAACCGGATGTCCGCAAAGCCACCAGACAACTAGTCAGCCAGATAAAGAGAGCAAAAAGAAAATGCCAGGGTTATCAGACGAGTTAGAAGCTATTGCCGCAGAGATTCGCTCCTACTTCACCGCTGAGGATGAAGCCCGGGAGAAGGCTTTGCGCCTCTGCCGCCAGATAATTCGCAATAGTGCCAATGCCATAAGGGCTGTTCATCGTCAGGAGCAGGATAAGGCAAGACAAATTCTTGACTCAACTTACAAATTGGTTCAGGAAATAAATGATAGCCTCAGTGACCATCCCGTTTTGCTCTATTCAGGATTCGTTCATGATGCTAAAAAGGAGTTTGCCGAAGGGAGCATCACCTTCGCTTTAATTGCCGGGGGCAAGCTTCCTAAACCTGAGACAGTAGGCGTTGATTACGCTGCCTATCTCAACGGACTTGGTGAGGCGGTGGGTGAATTGAGGCGCTATGTATTGGATAGCATGAGGAGAGATGATTTCTCCCGCTGCGAGGAATTGCTAAACGCTATGGATGACGTTTATGGCACATTGATGACCATGGATTTCACCGAAATCATCACCCATGGCTTAAGACGAACTACAGATGCCATCCGGGGTATTATCGAGAGGACTCGCGGTGATGTGACTATGGCTTTGCGGCAAAAGGAGCTGGAAGCAAAGCTGGGTAAACAGTAACTGGTTATTAATCAAGGGAGGTAGTTATGAAAGAGTCGAAAAACTCGTGGGATGCTATATTACAGAAGGCGTTCGAGTCTGCCCGCAAATACGAGATGAAGTGTACCGGGTGTGCCCAGACTACCATTGCGGGCATCTTCGATGCCTTAGACATTGAAAATGATGATGTGTTCCGAAGCGCAAGTGGGCTTGCGGATGGGTTGGGCTTAACCGGCGATGGTTCGTGCGGTGCCCTTGTTGGCGGTGCCATGGCGATTAGTTACCTATTTGGCCGGGAAAAGAAGGACTTTCCTGATATGTTTAAACCCATGAGGTCATATATGATGGTTAAGAAACTTCATGACAGATTTGTGGAACAATATGGGTCATGCCGGTGCTATGATATCCAGGAGCACCTTATGGGCAGAACCTTTAATCTATATGACCCGTCAGTGCTGGAAAAAGCCGCTGAGGCTAAGATGTATGCACATTGTTCCAAGGTTGCTGGTACCGCTGCCAGGCTGGCTGCCGAGATAATACTGTACGAAAGGAACCGCCAAAAAGGCGAAAAATAATAAGGAGGTAACTATGGCACAAGATGTATGGAAGGCAAAAGAGGAGCAATTGGATAGGTATTTAAGGCTGGACACATTTCCTTTAGGTGTAAAGTTCCTGAAAAAGGGAGATGCATTTCCTGAGAAGACCACGACGCCCTCAAGCATGGGAATAAAGATTGCCCTGTGTCAGGCAACAAATCTTGCCCGGAGATGGAAATGGTCTATGGGGATTGAAAAAGGTGACATAAATTGTATTCCGGCTCTTGTTGGCTTTGGCTGGAGACAGCCTGAAAACATAGATGTAATGCTAGTTTTCCTTATGAGCATGGGTTATTTTGAGACAAAAGAAGCTGCTCTAAAAACCATGGAGAAAATGCCCACAATGGAGCCCGGGCGATTTGAACGGCTCTATATTTCCCCCCTTTCAAGGATGAAACTCGACCCGGATGTGGTGGTCATATATGGCAATCCGGCACAGATGATGAGGCTCGCCCAGGGCTATATCTATAAAAGAGGTGGTGTTGTTACCTCTGAGACAAACCTGGGGTTCACCTGTGCAAACGAGATGATATGGCCATTGAAAGAAGGGAAAGCCTGTTTTATTCATCCCGGCAGGGGTGAAAGGGTGCTCGGGCTTACCCAGGACCACGAGATGGCATTTTCTTTGCCCGCATCTCAGTTGGATGACTTAATAGTAGGTCTTGAGGCAACGCATAAAGGAGGCTCACGCTACCCTGTTCAGAGCTACCTGTTATTTCAACCCATGCAGATCCCCCAGTTCCAGGAGCTTGAAAAACACCTGAAGCCCTGAATGTATGGAGCAGGGTTCAAAGAAGCTAATTAACCTGCATTTCCCATATCAAACTGGGTGTATAGGCATCTTGCTATGGTAAAATAGCTACAAATTTCTTCTTGGCTCTATCGAATCGCCATCAACCAAATTACTGACTACTTCAGGAAAGGCAAGCACGAGATGTTTTCGTTGGAAGAAATCCCTGATTCAATCACTCCGTCTAATCCCCCGATTGATGAAGTTATTGAAGCTGAGGAGGAATTAAGAAGACACGAAGATTTCCTGCTTCTTCATGAAAACATATCTAAATTACCCATTAAGTATCAGGATGTAATTACCCTGAGGTTCTTTGAAAACAAACAAATCAAGGAGATAGGGGAAATTTTAGGGAAATGGGAAGGGACTATAAAATCCTTGCTTCATTGAGGCTTGAAAAAATTAAAGAAATTAATGGAATAAAATGCAACCTTTTTAAGGCCGGAGCGTTATAGTAGTTAGAGGCAATA
>MNYD01000004.1 GCA_001872925.1 Dehalococcoidia bacterium CG2_30_46_19
CGCAGCATAGCTATTCACCGTTTGCTCGTCAATAGAATAAATTATCCATGGCCCGTCTCTCCTGGACTTAACAAAGCCGGCGTCCGCGAGTATACCCAGATTGCGAGAAGCACGAGACTGGGAGATATTCAGCGCTTGCATTACCTCACAAACACAGCACTCTCTTTCCAAGAGGACTTTCAGAATCCTGATTCTGGTCTCATCAGATAGTGCCTTGAATAGTTTTGTTAGTTTCCTCATCTGGCTTCAGCCGGCAAGCATATATTTAAATATCCGCATACAAACTTTCTATTTTACCACTGAAATCTTAGTTGTCAAGGAGGGGGGATGCCTGGCCCACTTTAATTCTGACTTTCTCGCCAGGTCCAGTAATCAGCAAGCTTCCTGATGCAATTTGCTGCCATTGCGGGGTCTCTATAAACGGGTATCTTTGCCTTTATAAAATCGTCGAAGATATTCAAGGCAATCTCTTCCACGGCTGTAGCGGTTAAGATGACGAATACCGGAGTATTTGTCGAGTTTCTCGCCTCGATAATAGCGTTGGTCAATTTTTTAATTCTATCTTTCTCAATAAGTTCGATGGTCTTTTCCCTATGGGCGTCTATACTCACTACAATCCCATTTATGTCCCTATCTTTGCTAATTGCTTTCAGTACCTTTCTGACCATACCTGGTTGACTCCAGCTAGCAGCCATATCAAGGGGATTTCTGGTATTAACGCCAACTTCGGGCAGTATTGATTCGATTTCCCTTTGTGTTTCATCAGATAGAATCGGGATTCCCAGTCCTGTTGTGGAAAGGGTATCGGTATATTCCACGCTTTGCCCCCCGCTTATGCTGAGAATACCAAGGTTGTATCCTTTTAAGCTTTCAAGGGCGAACGTCATTGTGGTATAAATCAAATCAAGAAAGTTGTCAGCTTTCGCTACCTTGGTTTGCTTCATTGCTGCTTCCCAGACATTCGCTGCTCCGGTCAGGACGCCTGTATGTGTCCCAACAGTTCTGGTCCCCTCGGCAGTCTTACCAGCCTTCCAGATTATCACCGGTTTCTTTCTATTTGCCTCTTGAAGTGACTTGAGGAGTTTCCTGCCATCTTTAGCGCCCTCAACATACATGGCGATTAAATTTATTTCCTCATCATTCTTAAAAAAGTCAAGGAAGTCGGCAGGCTCGTAAAGTGCTGAGTTGCCGCAGCTCACCGCTTTTAAAATCTCCACGCCATATCTCCTTCCGGTGACAGTAGAGTTCTGGGCTAACCCTCCGCTCTGGGATATGAAGGCGACTTTTCCTTCATGCAGAGCTAGATCTACGCCGATAAAATTCAACCCGATCTTGGAGTTGTAGAGGCCCATGCAATTTGGACCGACTAGGATAATGCCTGACCTCTCGGCAATTTCCTTCACTTTTGCCTCCAACGCTCTCCCCTCCTCGGTCTGGATTTCCGAAAATCCGGAGGTAAAGATGCTCACAACTTTCACTCCCTTTTTGCCACAGTCCTCCAATACTTGAGGGACAATCCTGTTGGACACCATTACTATCGCATGGTCTATTTCATCTTCAATGTCAAGAAGGGAAGGATAAAGCTCTATGCCGAGGTCTTCATGTGGATGTGGATTGACTCCGTAAACTTTTCCCTGAAAATTAGAAAGGTTATGTGTCTACCACGAAGTTTGGGGTGAGATTCCAATCAAGGCAATTGTTCTGGGGTAGAAAACGTCGTTGGTAATGGGCTTCTTCACGATGTAGCTAGTCTCTTTCCAGTGTTACCTTTATTTCATCTCCTATTCCCATGTTAAAGAAGTCAGCGGCGTTTCCATTTTTAAGCGATATTTCCAGGTAGCCGCTGCTGCCAATGATAGCCATCAGCCCTTCGCCTTCAGCATAGTAATTGGTTATACCCTGAATGGAATGTCCTGCAGCCTCAATAAGGATATCCTTGCCTGGCAGGTCAGACTTTTTGATGTTGGTAATCAAGTTGCCGAAGTGGTCAACATATAAAACATTCCCCGCTAGATTACCTTGATGGTCAACGAATGGCTTTGGGATGGGGAAAATCTGGAGTGAGGTTATTTTTTCCCCTAATTCATAGGGTGATATGTCTAAGGACAGTGCCGCGGCGACAGGTGCGAAAATATCTCTTCCGTGGAATGTGGCGCTAACCGGATGTCTCCAGAAGCGCGGCTCAGTTATGGCTATGGCTTCGAACCCCTTTTCCAGAGTTACTAAGTCCTGGTCTTTAGAATATTGAACCGTTAAATCTTCATTTGAGGACAACTCATCGATCACATAGCTGAGGACGCCGTTGTCCGGGGCAACAAACAAAGCTGAAGGCGTCTTCAAGACTATTCCGCGGCGCTCACTACCCACGCCAGGGTCAACAATGGCTACGTGGACGGTTTTCTTGGGGAAATAGCGATAGGAGTAATCAAGAATGAAAGCAGCCTGGCGAATATTCTGGGGCTCAATGGAATGAGTAATGTCAACGATGTTAGCTTCAGGATTGATGCTCAAGATAACGCCCTTCATAGTGGCAACATAGGCATCATCAACGCCAAAATCAGTGGTTAAGGTTATTACCGAGCTCACTTTAAAACTAAATTATGTGGGAGATCTAGCAATCAATACTGCCAGGGCGACGAAGGCAATAACTAGAATGATGGTAAGGTTAAGCAGGGTTTTTTCCAATCCCCGACGGGAACGGTAAACAGAGTCAGCTTGTCCAAAAATACCCCCGAAACCACCACCATGTAGTTGAAAAAAGATAGTGGTAGTTAAAACTATAGCTAGTAACAGTTGAGCAATGCAAAGATAAGTAGGCAATTTACCCTCCTTCTAACTCTTGTACCAGAATTTCTCTTACCACCGCTGGGTTAGCCGTTCCTTTAGTAGCTTTCATTATCTGTCCGGTAAGGAAAGTCAACGCTTGCTGTTTGCCAGCTTTATAGTCTGCCACCGCTTTAGCATTGTTGGCAAGCACTTGCTTCACTATTCTTTGAAGCTCAGTAGCATCGTTGAGCTGACTTAGCTTCCCTTCAGCGACGATGTCACTGGCTTTCTTTCCAGTATAAAACATTTTTTCAAACACTGCTTTGGCAGTGGGTCCGCTGATGGTTCTCTTATCCACTAGATTGAGTAACTCTACCAGCAGGCTTGGGCTTATCCTGGTATTTTCAATATCACTATCGGTGGCATTAAGCAAGCGGCTGAAGTCGCCTAACAACCAGTTGCTCACCATTTTTGCCTTGTCAGGGCTTGTTAGCTTCAAGCAATCTTCGAAGTAATCAGCCATTGCCCTGGAACTGGTTAAGATACTGGCGTCATATAACGGCAAGTCATACTGAGCCATAAACCGCTCTTTTCTAGTTTCGGGCAATTCAGGCAACCTTGCTTTAATTTCCTCTATCCATGCTCTATCGAAAAATAGGGGGGGCAGGTCAGGCTCAGGGAAATAGCGATAATCATCAGCGTATTCTTTGCTTCTTTGGCTCACGGTAACCTCTTTTTCATCCATCCAGCCCCTTGTTTCTTGAACGAGCGTGCCTCCTTCCTCAAGGACCTTTCTCTGCCTTTTCGATTCATATTTCAGGGCTTGATACACTGCCTTAAAGCTGTTCATGTTCTTAACCTCAACCTTAGACAACAATTCCTTGCTGCCCGATGGTCGAATGCTTATATTAGCATCACATCTGAAACTGCCATCCTCCATATTACCTGTAGATACTCCTAAATAGCGGAGGATAGCGCGTAATTTGACGAGGTAGTCTCGTGCCTCCTCAGCGGAGCTGATTTCGGGCTCACTGACAGTCTCCATTAGGGGAATTCCGGAGCGATTGACATCTACCAGGCTATAATTTCCCCGGTGCAATAATTTAGCCACATCCTCCTCAAGATGGACTCGAGTGATATTGATTTTTTTCTGGTGTCCATTGCTGTCAATGGTTAGACAACCATGTTTCCCGATAGGGGCGTCGTATTGGGAGATTTGATAATTTTTCATCATATCAGGATAGAAGTAATTCTTACGGTCAAATTTGCTATATTCAGGAATGGTGCATTTTAGAGCCAGGGCGGTCATTATGGTGTATTCCACCGCTTTCTTATTGATAACGGGAAGTGTGCCAGGCATGCCCAGGCAAATAGGGCAAACGTATGTATTAGGTGGAGCATTGACATAATCGGTGCTGCAGGAACAGAACATCTTGCTCTTGGTTAATAATTGAGCATGGACCTCCAGCCCGATAACAGTCTCGTAATCCATAAAACTCATTTAGTATAGCAATCCGTCTGGTTGGTAGCAAATATTCCCTCCCTTCGAAGGAGAAGAATATAGTTCTCCACTGTCATTGCGAGGCACACTCCCCTCTGTCATTGCGAGGCACAAAGTGACGAAGCAATCCCAAGGTCAAACCCTAAACTCAAAGCACTAAACTCTAAACAAATCCTAATATCCAAATTCAAAACTCAAACCCCTTTTTGTCATTTGGATTTTTGTCATTTGATATTGTTTAGTATTTCGGATTTAGTATTTAGGATTTTGTTCTTCGAGGTTGCCACGCCGGAGCTTGCCCTGAGCGGTGAGATTCTTCCCCTTCATTTCATTCAGGGTCAGAATGACAGAAGTGAAGGGCTCAGAATG
>MNYD01000018.1 GCA_001872925.1 Dehalococcoidia bacterium CG2_30_46_19
GCTATCCCAGCAACCGAGGTGACACGTGTATTGGACACAGGAGCCTCGAAGGGTAGTAACATTTAAGTGATTTTCCAACATATTAGCCTCTTGGAGTTATATTCCCCTCCCGCAGCAGTGTTTGTATTTCTTGCCTGAGCCGCAGGGGCAGGGGTCGTTGCGTCCCACTTTCTTACCGGCGATTACCGCCTGCTTTTTGCGGGGTGGCTCTTTCTTAACCAGGTTAACGTGGTAAATGTTGCGGGCGACATCATGCTGGATGCTGGCTAGAAGACCATCAAAGAGAGCGCGCCCTTCCCTTTTATAGACCATCAGCGGGTCCTGTTGTCCAACAGCTCGCAAGCCAATTCCCTGGCGCATATCCTCCATAGCGGTAAGGTGCTCCATCCATAGCTTATCAATGACTCGAAGCATTACCACACGCTCGATAAGGCGCATGTTTTCAGAGCCTATTTCCTTTTCCTTCTGCTCGTAAAGTCCAACGGCGTAATTAGTTAGTTTTTCGGTAATTTCTTTGCCGTCAATCTGAGATTGCTGCGCTGTCCCTTCGTGGAGTTTACCCTGAGCGCTACGAGATTCTTCGCTACGCTCAGAATGACAAGAGGCGAAGGGCTCAGGGGTTCGGCTCACCGCAATGAGAGAAGAAAGGCTGGCAATGTCAGGTGGGGAAGGGAAGATGGTGGAAATGTCCTCACGTAAGCCTGTTGCGTCCAGTTCAGCCTTAGCATGGTCGAAATGAGCATCCACCAGGCTTTGAATTTCATCGGTAATCATGGACATTATATTTGCCTTGAGGTCAGCGCCGCTCAGTATTTTCTTCCTCTCGCCGTAAATCACCTCACGATGCTGATTGACCACGTCGTCATACTCCACGAGATGTTTACGAATATCAAAGTTATAGCCCTCCGTCTGCACCTGGGCATTTGTTATTGCCTTACTGACCATAGGATGTTCAATGGGTTTATCCTCTCCCAAGCCGGCCCAGTGCATAAGCCCCCCGATGCGTTCGCCACCGAAGCGGCGGACAACTTCATCTTCTAAAGAGGCGTGGAAGCGTGAACTGCCGGGGTCTCCCTGTCTTCCCGCTCTGCCGCGAAGCTGGTTGTCAATACGCCTTGCCTCGTGGTGCTCAGTGCCGATGACATGAAGTCCACCGAGCTCGACTACCTTGTTGTGCTCTTCAAGCCATTCCTGCTCATCCCGCCCCTCAGGATTGCCGCCAAGGATGATGTCCACGCCGCGTCCTGCCATATTAGTAGCTACAGTTACTGCTTCTAAACGACCAGCCTGAGCAACAATGGCAGCTTCCTTTTCATGATGCTTGGCATTTAACACCTGATGTGGTACGCCTTTCCTGGTTAGTAAATCACTTAAATGCTCCGATTTTTCAATAGAGGTTGTGCCAATGAGCACTGGTCTCTCCTGTTTATGCCACTGCTCAATTTCCTTAGCGACAGCTTCAAACTTGGCTTTCTCGTTCTTGTAAATCTGGTCAGGGTGCTCGGTGCGAATCAGTGGCTCGTTAGTGGGTATAACCACCACTTCCAATTTATAAATCTTGTGAAATTCCTCAGCTTCAGTGGCGGCGGTGCCGGTCATGCCTGCCAGCTTTTGATACAGGCGGAAATAATTCTGGAAGGTAATGGTGGCTAAAGTAATGCTTTCCCGCTGTATCTTTACCCCCTCTTTAGCCTCGATAGCCTGATGCAAACCCTCAGAATATCTTCTACCAAACATCAATCTGCCGGTGAATTCATCAACGATGATGACCTGTCCATCCTTGACCATGTAGTCTTTGTCCCTTCTGAACAATACATAAGCTTTAAGGGCATTTTCTAAATAGCGGGTAAGGAAATAGTTAGAGGGGTCATAAAAGCTGGGAGCCTTAAGCAATCCCGCGTTTCTAAGCATCTGCTCCATTCTGGTGGTGCCGTTTTCGGTGAGGGAGCATGCTCGTGTTCTTTCGTCAACAGTGTAGTCCTCGTCCTTCTTGAGACGGGAAACCAGTTGGGCAAAGGTGTAGTACTTTTTGGTGGCTTCTTCAGCAGCTCCGCTTATAATCAGGGGGGTACGAGCTTCGTCGATGAGGATGCTGTCAACCTCATCCACGATGGCATAGTTAAGCTCCCGCTGGACACACTGGGATAAGTCCAGAACCATATTGTCTCTGAGGTAATCAAAACCGAACTCATTATTGGTGCCGTAGGTTATGTCTGCCTCGTAAGCCTGACGGCGGGTAATGGGACGGAGGTGTTTCCATTTCGGGTCTTCAGAATCAAAATCAGGGTCATAGAGGAAAGAAGGTGAAGGTTGGTCTGGAGATTGCATGGCATTGATGCATGCCACGCTTACTCCAAGGGCATGGTAAATAGGACCCATCCAGTTACAATCTCGCTTGGCTAAATAATCATTAACGGTGACTAAATGACATCCTTCTCCGGTAAGGGCATTGAGATAAAGTGGCAATGTAGCCACCAGCGTTTTTCCCTCTCCAGTTGCCATTTCAGCTATTTTGCCCTGGTGAAGGACAATGCCACCCATTAATTGAACATCGAAATGTCTTTGCTTTATTGTTCGTTTGGCAGCCTCTCTCACTGCGGCGTAAGCTTCAGGTAAGAGCTTATCCAGACCCTCGCCATCCTTTAGCCTGGCTTTAAACTCATCCGTCTTAGCTCGAAGCTCAGCATCGGTGAGCTTTTCAAAGTCGGACTCGAATGAATTTGTCCGGTCAACCAAGGGCTGAAGGCGGTTCAGCTCTTTTTCGTTGGAATCGATTAATTTAGTAAGCCAGCCCAACATCGTCTGTAAATCCTTAATTTCTAAGCTCTAAACAAATTCAAAATCTCAAGCTTTGGGCTTCGATATTGTTTGACATTTCGTGCTCAGGATTTCGTATTTCTTCTTTGACTTTCAGCAAACTTCTTACTCAAACATAGCACCGATAGATGAGCCGGTGTGAATGCGGTGGATGGCCTCGCCAAGGAGTGGAGCCATAGACAGGATGGTGATTTTGTCTAATTTTTTATTTCCGGTAACCGGTATGGTATCGGTAACCACGACCTCTTTTACCGGGCTGGAGGCAATTTTCTGGATAGCTGAACCGGAAAAAACAGGGTGAGTGCAGCAAGCATAAACCTCGTTAGCGCCATGCTCTAAAAGGGTATTTACGGTATTAAATAAAGAGCCAGCGGTATCGATTTCATCATCAACGGTTAAAGCACACATCCTCTGAACCTCTCCGATAACGTTGAGGGTCTCGGTGGCATCGCCATTGCCCAGGCGTCTTTTTTCCATAATAGCCAGCGGGGCATTAAGCTTGGCAGCGAAATCACGAGCCCGCTTAGAGATGCCAATATCAGTGGCTACCACTACCAGATTGGCGATATTTTTCTTCTGGAAATATTGACAGAGAAGGGACAAAGCGGTTAGCTCATCCACGGGCATGGTGAAGAAGCCCTGAATTTGAGGGGCATGCAAATCGATAGTGAGCAACCTGTTGGCTCCTGCGGTAGCAATCAAGTCAGCGATTAAACGGGCGGTGATAGGCACTCTTGGCTGGTCTTTCTTATCGGTGCGTCCATAGCCATAATAGGGCACGACGGCGGTAATCCGCCCTGCTGATGCTCTCCGAAAGGCATCGAGCATGATTAATAACTCAACCAGGCTTTTATTGACCGGCGAGCAAACAGGCTGGACGATAAATACATCTCGCTCGCGCACATTCTCAAGGATTCGGACAAATATGTTCTCGTTGGAAAATTCGGAAACATCGACTTTGCCTAAAGGGATTTGTAGATAATCGCAAATAGATTGTGCTAAAGAGGGATGGGCATTGCCACTAAATACCTTTAATTCATCCATTGTTGCTTTATCCCTGCATTGCCGGGGTGGGAAAATGCTGACACATTTCCACAACTTCCTGGCGAGTTTTGGTTATAGTATGTTCATCGTCGAGATGAGAAAGGACATCTGAGATCCAGAAAGCGGTGCGTTTCATCTCTTCGGGCCCAAAACCTCTGGTGGTCACCGCTGGTGAGCCTACTCTAATGCCGCTGGCAATTCGAGGTGGCTTGGGGTCGAAGGGAATGGCATTTCGGTTTACCAGAATATGGGCCGATTCCAGCGCACTTTCAGCATCCCTTCCCGTTATTCCCTTGGAGGTAAGGTCTACGAGGGCAAGATGGTTATCGGTGCCCCCAGAAACGATACGGAATCCATACCGTTGAAGCTCAGAAGCTAATATTTTAGCATTTGTGAGAATTGATTGTTGATAAGTGATAAAATCGGGCTGCATGGCTTCAAAGAAACACACTGCCTTTGCCGCAATAGCATGCATTAAAGGACCTCCCTGAGTTCCGGGGAAGACGGCGGCGTCGATAATTGAAGCTAGTTCCTGGGTGCACAGAATAAAACCACCTCGTGGACCACGCAGTGTCTTTTGAGTGGATGAGGTGACCACTTGAGCATGGGGAAAAGGTGCAGGGTGGAGGTGGGCGGCAATTATGCCGGCTATGTGAGCCATATCAACCATCAATTTGGCGTCTACCTTGTCAGCGATATGACGAAAGCGCTCAAAATCAATAATTCGGGGGTAAGCACTAGCTCCAGCGATAATAAGTTTAGGCTTATGTTCCAGGGCAAGTTTTTCTACTTCATCGTAATCAAGCATCTCAGTGTCGCGTTTCACGCCATAAGAGATAAAGTTATATAATTTTCCAGAGAAACTGACCTTTGAACCATGGGAAAGGTGCCCACCCTGGTCGAGT
>MNYD01000156.1 GCA_001872925.1 Dehalococcoidia bacterium CG2_30_46_19
TCCCAGGACACCATATCAGAGGCTCATGGAATCAGGGCAGATCTCAGAGGAGGCCAAAGAAGAACTGCAGGGAATATATCTCAGCCTGAACCCTGCCGAGCTAAAGAGGCAAATAGATGCCAAATTGGAAAAGCTGTACAACGTTTATGAGGAAAAGAGGAAAACCCAGCAGGCTGACCCTTACAAGAAGTTGGTACCTCATATAGTTAGAAATTATATGATTCAACAATCCCCTGTTGGGTTAGGTACTTAAATGATTTGACACGTGCCCATTTGGTGGAAAAAGGTCTTTATCTGGTGGAAATTAATTGATTTGGCAGCTAAACGGAATAGATTTTCAAACCAGGCATTAAGATGAAGGAAATAAGAGATTTCAGGGAGACTCAGGATTTAGCGATCCTGTATCCCATACCTCTTTCGGTGAGAATAACCTTCGGGGCAGCAGGGTCTTGTTCGATTTTACACCTCAAGCGGTGGATGTACTTCTTAAGGAATTCAGGGTCAGCTCGATAATCCGGTCCCCAGCCACTATGGAGTAAAGTTGCACTGCTGACTACACTTCCCTCACTTTTTACTAACTGGCAAATAATCTTATACTCGATAGGGGTTAGCCTCACTGGCTTTCCTCGAAGGAATACCTCATGGGAGTCATAATTTATGGTCAGCATTCCACTGAGGAAAGAGGATATAGACTCATTGCGGGAGGAGAACGGCGACGAAGGATAGCATTGACCTCAGCAATAAATTCCATAGGCATGGTAGAAGGGGTAACCCAGTCATCAGCGCCCATTTCCAGAGCCCTTACCTTATCGTCAACATCATCACTCTGGCTAAAAATAACGATGGGCACGTCAGAAAAGCTACGAACCTGGCTTATGAAGTCAAAGGAGTCCACAGTAGCTGCTGAATCCAGGTGAAGCATAACGACATCTGGTTGTTCCCGATATACTAGCTCGAGGCCTTCCCTGGCTTCAGTGGCCCGAAGCGTGCTTAAATCCGACCATCTCACCCTTAAAATGAGGGTAATAGTTTGCCAAAAACCGCCGGACTCACCAACGCACACAGCTTTCATCTTCGATTTTACTTCTGGATTTTAGTACCAGTACTGTCTTACTATATTTTTAGCATATATGGAAATGTCAATAGCATTATCTTTACTTTACCTCCAAATCGTGGGACAAAAATCCTGTTTTCCGCGATTTTTTGGTCAAGGTAAAAACCCGGGGACCCGGAATAGGACTTTTTGGTGATTTACAGGTAAGAGAGGTTAAATTAGTATAAGTTTAAGCAACATAAATACATAAATAAAGCTGTGTGAGGATGGATAAGATGGAGGTAAAATGAAAGTGTACTCACCCTACCCCGAGATGCTGACTACCACTGAGGCAGCGAGGCTATTGTATGTCCACCCCAACACGGTGAGGCAGTGGACCAAAAAAGGGCTGATTCATGCCTATCGCCTGGGGACAAGGGGTGACCGCAGGTTCAACCGCAAGGACATAGAGCGCTTTATAAGGCACGAATAAATTTCAGCTGTGGTAGCTCCTTTAGACAGAGTGACTTATTTATAGTATCCCTCATAACTTCGTATAAAAATCCCTCTAAATCCCCCTTTTCTAAAGGGGGAGCAAGGTAAATCAAATCCCCCTTTTCTAAAGGGAGTTCAACGCCCCCGTAAGGGGGATTTGAGATTCCAGGAAAGCAAGTGAGATTATAAATAGTTTTGTGTCTAACTATAATTTTTGTTCAAGCTATCCAGGAATCCTTGAAGGATAATAGCCGCCGCTAAAGCATCCTGGTGCTGTCTTCTCTTATTCTTTCTAGTTCCGGCCTCAATCATCAACCTTTCCGCAGCCACGCTGGACAGCCGCTCATCCCACATTTGTATGTTAATTTTTGGGCTTCGGCTCGCAATGACACTCTGGAGCTTTTCCGTAAAATCCCTTACCTTCATAGCTTGCTGAGTTAAATGTCCATCGAGGGAATAGGGTAAACCGACCACAATACATTCCACCTTATATTGCTCAACAAGTTTAATAATGTCAGCTATGACATCCTCCTGGTTTCTACGCTCAATCACGGTGAGAGGAGTTGCTAATACTCCGTCAGGGTCACTTATTGCCACACCGGTTTTCCTATCTCCAATATCCAATCCGAGACTGCGCATGTTCACCTTATCCTTTCCCCTTCACTTCGTTCAGGGTCAGGACAAGCCTTTAAAAATCCCTCTAAATCCCCCTTTACAAAAGGGAGTTCAACGCCCCCGCAACGGGGATTGGGCTTATCATTACGCACAAATAAAGTCCCCCTTTCCTAAAGGGGGAGTAAGGGGGATTACAAATCCCCATATATCCTTTCAATAACTCCGTTAAGGTTCTCACGTATTTCTCGGTCTGAAAACCTCAAAACCTTTAATCCTTGCTTTCTCATATAATCATCCCTAGTCTTATCCTTCTTAATCTCCTTATTGTTGTAGTGCTGACCACCATTAACTTCAACGATTAGCTTTGCTTTTGGACAGTAGAAATCGACTATATAATTGCCTACAATCCTCTGCCTATAAAATTGATACTCCTTCAACTGTTTTTTCCTCACTTTTGACCAAAGCAATCTTTCTACATCGGTCATATTCTTTCTCAGTTGTCTAGAGTATCCTTTTAGCTTTCTATTGTAAAACAGCAAAATATGTCACCCCACAAGGAGATTATAATCCCCCTCTTTCCCCCTTTAAAAAGGGGGAAGATATGGGCAATGCAGAGCATCAAGTGGTGGAGATTCTCTCTGCGATGATACTTTCAACCGAGCTTAAAGCCTCATCCAGCCTGGTTACATCCTTCCCGCCTGCCTGGGCCATCTCCGCTCTGCCTCCACCGCTGCCGCCGGTAACCCGGGCTACCTGTTTGATAATATCATCGGCATGGAAACCTCGGGCTACCAGGTCAGGAGTAACCATTGCCAGGAAGCTGGGGGTATTATCATAAACTGTAGCTAAAATTATCACTGCGCTGTTTAATTTATTGCGTAATATATCACCCATCTCGCGAAGGACGGATTTGTTTAGCGGCAGTACTCTGGCTGACAAAAATGTTACCCCACCCACCTGTCTGGTTTGGGTAACCAACGATTCTGCCATCCTTCGAGATAATTCCCTCTCCAACCACAGTGAATGCTTATGTTCTAACTCCAGTTCATCAATAAGAACTTTAACTTTTTGATAAACCTCCTCAGGCAGGCTTTTTAATTCCCGGGCCATGCTTTTCAGGGTATCAAAATTCCTCTCCGCCACCGATTCTGCTGCTCTACCGGTTACTGCCTCGATGCGATGCAAACCGGTGCCAATACTAGCTTCGCTGGTGATGATAAAAAAACCAATTTCACCGGTTGATTTAACATGAGTGCCACCACAAAGTTCCCTGCTTATTGCCGGCTCGCCAATTTCCACCATTCGAACCGTGTCACCATACTTTTCCTCAAATAAGGCAATAGCTCCCTCAGCTTTAGCCTGGTCATAAGGGACGAGCCTGGATTTTACCGCCAAATTCTGCCGTATTCTTTCGTTAACCCAACCTTGAATTTCGGCGAGCTGCGATTCGGGTATCGCTGCTAGATGAGAGAAGTCAAACCTGAACCTACCCGGCTCCACTAACGAACCTCTTTGATACGCATCACTGCCCAATATTTGCCTTAAAGCGGCCTGCAGAAGATGGGTGGCAGTGTGATTGCGAGCAATATCCAGACGGCGGTCTACGTCAATTTTTGTCTCTACCTCATCACCCACAGATATGCTGCCTTTGGTGACTTTTCCATGGTGAATTATTACATCTGAAGGACTTCTAACGGTATTTGTAATAGCCACCTCTCCCTTCTGGCTGCTGATTTTACCGGTATCGCCAACCTGCCCACCCATCTCACCATAGAAAGGCGTTTTATCAAGAATTATGTCAACCTCATCACCTTGAGAAGCATCTTGCCTGAGATGCCCTCCAACCCTGAGCTCAAGAATTTTGGATTGAGAGGTAGTCGTGTCATAGCCAATGAACTCAGTCCCCGCCTTAATAACTTCGCCCTTCACGGAAAGTTTGCCTGTCCCGGAAAGTGTTGCTTTAGCTGTGACAAACTTTTGTGCTGCTCTGGCTTTTTCTCGCTGCTTTTCCATCTCAGCCTGGAAGCCTTCCCAGTCTATGGATAATCCTCTTTCCCCGGCAATCTCAGCAGTTAGTTCCGGGGGAAACCCGTAAGTATCATAAAGCTGGAATACTTGCTTGCTTGGTAACAATTTCTCTCCCTGACTTATAGCTCCCTCGATAAGTTCTTCCACCAGGCTAAGCCCGGTCTCCAAAGTATTACTGAACTTTTCTTCCTCGGTCGTGGTAATTTCTTCAATCACAGCTTGATTAGCCATCAATTCAGGATATACATGCTTCATCCTGGTTACAGCAGCGGAGGTAATTTCAGAGAGGAAAGGCTGGTCTAGTCCCAGCCTTCTACCGAAGAGAGAAGCACGACGCAAGATGCGCCGCAGCACATATCCCCTTCCCTCGTTTGAAGGCAAAACGCCATCAGCAATAAGAAAAGCCACACCACGACCATGCTCAACAATAATCCTCATTGCCCGGTCAACATCTTTCTCCTCACCATAGCTTTTCCCGGCTAGCTGAGTAACTCGCTCTATTAAAGGGAGGAAGAGGTCTGT
>MNYD01000108.1 GCA_001872925.1 Dehalococcoidia bacterium CG2_30_46_19
CAGTGCACAATTTACTTGATTCAGCTAAGAAGTTGGAGGGAGGTATTCGTCACTACAGCACTCACGCTGCTGGCGTTGTGATATCTCATGCCCAGTTAACTGAATATGTACCGTTACAGCCAGCGAGCAAGAGCGCCCACCATGCTGTGATGACTCAATTCCATATGGAAAACATTGCTCGCTTAGGACTGCTTAAGCTGGATTTTTTGGGACTGGCTAACCTGACCATCATGGCTAAGGCTAAGCAAGTTATAGAGCAAAATCGCGGTGTTTCTCTGGATTTGCAAAATTTGCCCCTCAACGATGCCAAGACCTTCCAACTACTTTCTGCGGGAGAAACTGAAGGGGTATTCCAACTAGAGTCAGACGGCATGCGCCGCTATATAAAGGAACTTAAACCCACCACCTTTAACGATATCGCTGCAATGATAGCGCTTTATCGTCCTGGACCTATGGAACAAATTGCCACCTTCATAAAAGCAAAACACGGTATCATCCCTATTCGCTATCCTCATCCCACCCTAAAGGCAATCCTCCAAGAAACATACGGAGTCATTGTTTATCAAGAGCAAGTGATGTTTATCGCCCAGACTTTAGCTGGATACAGCTTGGGACAGGCTGATATTCTGCGTAAAGCCATGGGCAAAAAGATACCCGCGGTGATGAAAAAGGAGGAGAAGAATTTCGTCTCCGGAGTGAATAAGAAAGGAATATCCACCAAGTTAGCTAAAGAAGTGTTCTCCTTAATAGAACCTTTTGCTGGTTATGCCTTCAACAAGGCTCACAGCGTGAGTTATGCTTTGCTTGCCTATCGTAATGCCTACCTTAAAGCAAATTACCCCGTTGAGTATATGACCGCCTTTCTTAACACCTACTTAGATAACCTGGATAAGATCCGTTCAGCAATTATTGAATGCCATCGCTTGGGTATCCCGATGCTTCCCCCAGATATCAATAGTAGCCAGGCTAACTTCACTATCCAGAAGCAAGGGGAAAACAGCCCAGCCATCCGTTTCGGATTAGCCGCCATCAAAAACGTCGGCCTTTCTCCCGTTGAATCTATTTTATCTGCCCGTAGTCAGGGCAGTGTTTTTAAATCAATAGGCGATTTCTCCCAGCGAGTCGATGTACACAACATCAACAAAAAGACACTGGAAAGCTTAATCAAAGTCGGCTGCTTCGATTCCTTGGGCAAACGGAAAACCTTACTGAAATCGCTGGATAAGGTTATCTCTCTGGCCCAAATGGAGCGAAAAAAAAGAGAGGCAGGGCAAACTACCATGTTTGATTCTTGGGCTCAAACCTCTCCCACCCCTATCACAATTGTAGGTAAGGAAGAGGATAGCGAAGTACCCGACAAGCAAAAAGTTAACTGGGAAAGGGAACTATTAGGGGTTTGTTTTTCACGCCACCCACTTGACTCGCTCTACGCTGAGCTGGGGTCAATAATCACCACCTCTTGTGGCAAAATCAATGGTGAAAGGGCTAACGAAGTGGTAGTAACTGCGGGAATGGTTACTGCTGTGCAGGAATTCCATACCCATGATCAACGCCCGTTCATTGTGGCAACGCTTGAAGATGCTGAAGGCAGCATAGAAGTCACCGCTTGGCCCAAGCTTTATGAAAACACTAAGGAATTGTGGGGAGGGGACAATATTCTCATAGTCAAAGGCGAAGTAAAAATAAGAAATGGCAGGGCCAGACTAACCTGCCAGGAAGTCCAACAATATCAAAGCCAAATTAAGAAAAAACGCCACCTTATAATAAACATTGACCAAACAAATACAAATGAATTAGATGTTAACTATCTCCGTGAAATCATTGCCATCCTGAAGGACTATCCTGGCGAGAACAAAGTCTCGCTTGTCATTATCAATGAGGATGGGTTAACTAATTTAGAAATGCCAGATTTAACGATTACCTACTGCACCGAATTAGAAGGTGAACTAGTTAATGTAATCGGAAGAAACAACTTCAGGCTCGAGTAAACAAGAATGTTGACAATTTTGGTTGGTAAGGATAGTATTAGAATAGATTATGGTGCACATTAACAATTAAATAGTGGAAGGAAGGTTTGTATGGAGAGTTTGATCCTGGCTCAGGATGAACGTTGGCGGTGTGCCTTATGCATGCAAGTTGAACGGGGATACAGCTTTCGGGCTATATTCTAGTGGCAAACGGCTGAATAACGCGTAAGTAACCTGCCTTCAAGTGGGGGATAACTTGCTGAAAGGCAAGCTAATACCGCATAAGGTAACCACAAAAGAGATGTTTGGTTATTAAAGCTCTCGGGCGCTTGGAGAGGGGCTTGCGTCTGATTAGCTAGTTGGTGAGGTAATGGCTCACCAAGGCAATGATCAGTAGCTGGTCTGAGAGGATGGTCAGCCAGATAGGGACTGAGAGACGGCCCTAACTCCTACGGGAGGCAGCAGCAGGGAATCTTGGACAATGGGCGAAAGCCTGATCCAGCGACACCGCGTGAGGGAAGAAGGCCTTCGGGTCGTAAACCTCTTTTCTCTGGGAAGAAATTTGACGGTACCAGAGGAATAAGCCTCGGCTAATTACGTGCCAGCAGCCGCGGTAAAACGTGGGAGGCAAACGTTATCCGGATTTACTGGGTGTAAAGGGAGTGTAGGCGGTTCTTTAAGTCAGGTGTGAAATCTTTTGACTTAAACAAAAGAAGTCATTTGAAACTGGGGAACTTGAGGGCAGCAGAAGGAAACGGAATTCCCAGTGTAGCGGTGAAATGCGTAGATATTGGGAAGAACACCAGCGGCGAAGGCGGTTTCCTAGGTTGTTCCTGACGCTGAGGCTCGAAAGCGTGGGTAGCGAAGCGGATTAGATACCCGCGTAGTCCACGCCCTAAACGGTGGACACTAGATATGGGGAGTATCGACCCTTTCCGTGTCGAAGCTAACGCCTTAAGTGTCCCACCTGGGTACTACGATCGCAAGATTAAAACTCAAAGGAATTGACGGGGGCCCGCACAAGCAGCGGAGCGTGTGGTTTAATTCGATGCTACGCGAAGAACCTTACCAGGGCTTGACATGTCAGTAGTAGGAATCCGAAAGGAGGACGACCTGTATCCAGTCAGGAACTGTCACAGGTGCTACATGGCTGTCGTCAGCTCGTGCCGTGAGGTGTTGGGTTAAGTCCCATAACGAGCGCAACCCCTGTCCTATGTTGAATTCTCATAGGAGACTGCCTTGCACAGCAAGGAGGAAGGAGGGGATGACGTCAAGTCAGCACGGCCTTTATACCCTGGGCTACACACACGCTACAATGGATGATACAATGGGTTGCCAAGGAGCGATCCGGAGCTAATCCTAAAAAATCATCCTCAGTTCGGATTGCAGGCTGAAATCGCCTGCATGAAGTCGGAGTTGCTAGTAACCGCAGGTCAGCCATACTGCGGTGAATGCGTTCTCGGGCCTTGTACACACCGCCCGTCACGCCATGGAAGTCAGTAATACTTGAAGTCGATGAGCTAACTTACCTTTGGTAAGAAGCAGTCGCCGAGAGTAGGGCTGGTGACCGTGACGAAGTCGTAACAAGGCAGCCGTACGGGAACGTGTGGCTGAATCACCTCCTTTCTAGGGAGTCAAAGGGTAATCTCAATGATTCCTAGGTCGGTCAATAGATTTTAAATCTATTGCATTATTCGCTTTTTCTCTTCCTTCCACTATTTAATTGTTAATCGCTAGTCTTTAAACCGTAAAAATCTTTTCATTTGCTTCCTTTTTGTTCTCTCCTTCAAGGAATTTGACGACAGCCTATTAAAAGATTATCATTTAACCTGCAATGCAATATCTACTTTATTCTGCCGAAATGAAGAGGGAAAATGGGAGATTATGTATATGTTTTGATTTGTCTTGTTCTTATCCTGGGTGTCCTTACCGGTTACTTCGTGAGACAGATAATAGCGAATCAGCAAATTCGAGGTGCCAAGAAAGAAGCACGAAGGTTACTAGATGATGCAGCGACAAAGCATAAAGAAGTTCTTCTTGAAGCCAAGGAAGAAGCTGCTAGGCTCAGAAGTACCGCTGAAACTGAAAGCAAAGAACACCGCCTGGAACTACAACGTTTAGACAATCGCCTTACTCAAAAAGAACAGGCACTAGAACGAAAATCAGAGTTTTTTGAAAAACAAGAGCGCGAACTTAATCTCAAAGAAAGGGACATCGAAGGGATAAAGGGCGAGCTCCAAGGATTAAAGAAAAAGAAGGTAGAGCAATTAGAGGCCCTCTCCGGTATATCCAGTGAGGAAGCAAAACAACTCTTATTACAGGCTATAGAATCTGAAGTCAAAGATGAAGCAGCACGGCAAGTTCGAACCTGGGAAAACCAGGTAAAAGAGGAAGCAAACAGGCGAGCTCAAGAAATTCTAGCCACAACCGTCCAGCGGTGTACCACAGACGTTGTTTCAGAGATTACAGTTTCCACAGTTCCTTTGCCCAGCGATGAGATGAAGGGACGGCTTATTGGGCGTGAAGGTCGTAATATTCGAGCCCTGGAGCAAGCTACCGGAGTAGACCTTATTATTGATGATACCCCTGAGGTAGTTACCATCTCTAGCTTTGATCCAGTAAAAAGAGAAGTGGCTCGGATTTCATTAGATAAACTAATACTCGATGGTCGCATTCATCCTGCTCGAATTGAAGAAGTGGTAGAGAAAGCCAAGGTTGAAGTTGAAGCTATCATTCGCAATGCGGGTGAGCAAGCTGCCTACGAAACAGATGTCGCAGGATTGCATCCTGAACTGATCACCTTACTTGGCAAACTTAAATTCCGCACCAGCTATGGTCAAAACGTCTTACTGCATAGCACCGAAGTGGCACACCTGGCAGGGATGCTAGCCAATGAAATTGGAGCTGATAGTGTGCTAGCCAGAAGAGCTGGCTTGCTTCACGACATTGGTAAGGCAGTGGATTACCAAGTAGAAGGTCCCCATGCTTTGATAGGCGCTGATTTGGTCAAGCAATGGGATAAATCTCCGGAAGTAGTTCAAGCAATTGCTGAGCATCACGGTGAAGCTTTAACAAGCAGCATTATCGGCTTTATTGTCGCCGCTGCTGATGCTATAAGCGGTTCACGTCCCGGTGCCAGACGTGAATCTCTGGATCAATATCTAAAACGAGTAAAGGATTTGGAAGACATAGCTAGTAGCTTCCCTGGAGTGGAGAAGACTTTTGCTATTCAAGCAGGACGTGAAGTACGCATAATGGTGAAACCAGAGGAAATCGATGATTTGACCGCAGTAAGGCTAGCCAGAGATATTTCTAAAAAAATAGAGGAGAGCTTGACCTATCCTGGGCAGATAAAGATCGTGGTGGTACGGGAGACCACGGCAGTAGACTACGCTAAGTAGATGGGGACAGAGACAGAATTGAAAATATTGGTGATAGGAGATGTTATTGGCAAGCCAGGTAGGGAAGCAGTCAAAAAAATTCTTCCCCATTTGCGAGATGAATACGGAATTACCCTTGCAATAGCTAACGGAGAAAATGCTGCAGGTGGGATAGGACTAACTCCTGGCACAGCAGAGGACCTTTTTGATTCCGGGGTTGATGTAATAACCTCAGGAAATCACATTTGGGCCCACCCTGAGATTGTTCCTTATTTGAATGGCGATGCTGCTGTAATCCGTCCATTGAATTACCCCCCGATGACCCCGGGGCGGGGTTACTGGGTCAAGGATAACATCATGGTGGTTAATCTAGTAGGACGTACTTTCGTAGGGGATTTCGATTGCCCATTTCGAGCCATGGATAAGCTATTAGATGAGCTTGATAGAAAGCCTGCTGTTATCATTGTTGATTTTCATGCTGAGGCAACTTCAGAGAAAGTAGCAATGGGTAGATATCTGGATGGACGAGTTAGTGCTGTTCTGGGAACACACACTCACATAGGCACCATTGATGCCTGCATATTACCCAAGGGCACCGCTTATGTAACTGAAATAGGCATGGTTGGGCCGATAGATTCTGTCATTGGCGTTGAAGTAAGCAATGCGATTGATCGTTTTCTTACCCAAATGCCCAAACGCTTCTCGGTAGCCAAAGGGCAGGTTTCGTTTGATGCTATTGTAGTGGAAGCAAGCGAGGATAGTGGCAAGGCAATAGATATCAAACGTGTCCGAGAAATGGCGGATTAATCAGAGTTATTCTCCGCTTTTAGATTCACTAAGGCAAATCTGGAAGAACTTCCTCTATATCCCAAAAGGGCGAGACAAGATAAGTAGAGAGCTTCCTCTGATAGCCGTCGTTATGATATAATCCCTTGGTTGTTGAAATCTTGAAAGGAAGCGAGGGAAACAATGCAAGCATTTCGTGAAATTCTGTGGAATGTTGCAGGGGGGGCGTGGGCTATTTATCCCGTAGCCCTCGTAGTAGCTCTCATTTTTGTTTACGCTATTTTTATTCGCTTTTTGAATGTTTGGCGGCGCGGTAAGCCTGAAGATAGGTTCCACCCTTTTTGGAGCAGGATAGGAAATTTCATAAAGGTTGGCGTTGTTGAAGGTCTGGTACACAAGAAATTTCTAAGGGAGTTTTATCCTGGCATAGCACATCTCCTCATCTTCTGGGGATGTGTAATCCTCTTGCTTGGCGCAGGAATAGATTTTGTCGGGCATTACTGGTTTCATTCCTGGGTTCATGGAACGCCTTTTCTAACCCAGTCCGTTATTGACGATATTGGTGGTCTCCTTGTTTTCATAGGAGCAATTATATTCATCATCCGCAGGTATGCCCAAAAACCGGGGGCATTTCAAGAGAGATTAGATAGAAGTGCTGACGACCTCATTGCCATTAGCTTAATCTTAGCAGTGGTGATCACTGGCTTCTTTGTAGAAGCTTTCCGCATTGCTGCTGTCGAACCAGGCACGGAGGCTATCTGGAATGTATGGTCACCACTCGGGTTAGTGATTAGCAAGGCATTCATCGGCCTCAGCACAGGAACAAATCTGGTGTTACATCAAGCATCATGGTTTTTGCACGTTATACTCGCTGCTGGTGCTGTGGTCTACATTTCACTGTTCTACAATAAGCTAACCCACATCATCGTCGCCCCGGCAAATGTCTTTCTCCGCAGTCGGGAGCCCAAAGGGGCATTACAGCCTATTAATCTGGAGGAAGCTGAAACCTTTGGTGTGAGCAAGATTGAAGACTTCACCTGGAAGCAGCTATTGGATTTAGATGCCTGTACTCACTGCGGAAGATGCCAGGAAGCATGCCCCGCTTATATTAGCGGTCAACCCTTATCCCCCAAGAAGTTAATCCAGTCACTGAAAGAGCATCTACTGGAGGAAAGTAAATATCCATTTAAAGTTAAAGTGCCCACAACATCGTTGCTAATTCCCGAAGCAGACCCGCCTCGCTCACTTATCGGCGAGGTAATACCTGAAGATGCCATCTGGAGCTGCTGTACTTGCCGTGCATGTCAAGAAGCGTGTCCAGTTTATGTAGAGCATATTGATAAGATTGTGGATATGCGTCGTAGCCTGATTTTAGAGCAAGCCAAAGTCCCCGAATTAGCTGCACCAATATTGACCTCCATCGAAGCTAGAGGACATGTCGTCATCGGC
>MNYD01000002.1:0-992 GCA_001872925.1 Dehalococcoidia bacterium CG2_30_46_19
CAAGGGTCGATGTAGATAAATTTTCCCTTTAGAGAAGCAATTTTCGAGGCAGAATGCCCAAAGTATCTCAGTGCCATTATTTTTTCCCGTTAAAAGCAAGGGATTTTGAATTGTAACTCACCTTTTGTAGAATAAGCAATTATGGGGCTCAATTTGCGGATATTTGCGGGTTAAGCGAGATGGAAAGAAGCTTAGTGCTCATTAAACCTGACGCTATGCGAAGAGGATTAGCTGGGGAAATTATCTCTCGGCTTGAAAGTAAGGGACTCAAAATCGTGGCGATGAAAATGCTTCGTATGGATAACGCATTGGCTCAGCGGCACTATGCTGTTCATAAAAATAAGCCATTTTTTGATGAGTTGGTTGATTTTATTACCTCTGGTCCCATCATTGCTATGGTTTTACAGGGTGATAACGCGGTAAAGGTGATAAGGCAAACAATGGGTGAAACTGACCCAGCAAAAGCTCCGCCAGGCACTATTAGAGGTGACCTTGGAGGGGATGTTAGCCATAACTTAATACATGGCTCAGATTCGCTGGAGAGTGCTGAAAATGAGGTCGCCCTCTTTTTTTCAGCCAAAGAAATTTTTGCCCCAGATTATTGAATTCTGGTTATCGGAATTGCTTTATCCCAAACCATTTCTAGTTGATAGTAATCTCGCTCTATTGCTGTGAATATATGAACAATTACTGAGCCGAAGTCAGTAAGCATCCAACCCGAATCAGGGGTGCCTTCTTTGTGGTGAAGGACAATCCCTTTGTTTTTCATCGTTTCGTTAATGCCTTGCCATATAGCTTCAATATGGCGGTCAGAATCTCCACTACAAATAACAAAATAGTCCGTAAATGAACAAATCTTCCTTACATCCAGCGTGACAATATTTGTTGCTTGCTTCTCCGATGCAACTTCAGTAGCTAATTGTGCTATTCCTTCAGCTTTCAGGAAAATACCACCCCCTTCTCTTGATTATAATTATAGCTTTTTGTTTGGA
>MNYD01000002.1:1035-4535 GCA_001872925.1 Dehalococcoidia bacterium CG2_30_46_19
TGAGGCGGGAGGTTTACTGGTGGGAAATGTTTGCTGTTTTGGAAGTGGTGCTTATAGAGGATACGGGGAATCGCTGAGTGCGACGCAGGAAGGAAGGGACATCAAGAAGGGTCTCAGCGCCACCTTTTATCAAGCGGCGAAGTTCCTCAGCAGGAATTCCTTCCTTACCGTATTGGGTAGCAAAGCCAGTGGCAATGATAGTAATCTGAAGCTCACTATCCATCTTGGGGTCAAATACCACACCAAAGATTATGTTAGCTTCAGGGTCAACCGCCTGAGCAATTGCCTGGGCAGCCTCATTGCATTCGAATAGGGTGAGGCTTGAGCCACCGGTGACGTTAAACAGCACTCCCTTAGCACCGGCTATAGATATATCAAGCAAGGGACTAGCAAGAGCGTTTTTGGCGGCCTCGGCGGCACGATTTTGTCCGCTGGCTCTGCCCACAGACATCCAGGCGGGACCGGCATCCCTCATCACCGACCTGATATCGGCAAAGTCAAGGTTGATTAAGCCAGGGACAGTGACCACTTCGGAAATAGCTTTAACCCCCAGGAAAAGAGCATTATCAGCCAGCCTGAAAGCATTATCCACAGGTGTTTTGGCATCGCAGAGCTGGAGCAGCCGGTCATTAGGGACGATAATGAGCGTATCGACCTTGCCTGATAAAGCAAGCAATCCTTCTTCAGCTACTTGGCTGCGATGCATCCCTTCGAAGCTGAATGGTTTGGTTACTACTGCAATGGTGAGGGCGTTAGACTTTTTGGCGATTTCGGCTACTATAGGGATGCCGCCAGTTCCAGTGCCACCACCCATACCAGCGGTAACAAATATCATGTCGCCACCCTCAAGGATCGTTTCTATATCTGTGCGGTTTTCTTCTGCACATTTGGCTCCAACTTTGTGGTCACCACCGGCACCTAAACCTCGGGTCAATTTCTCCCCTAGTTGGATTCTGACGGGCGCTTCAGTTAGAGACAATGCCTGCCCATCGGGGTTCATGGCGATAAACTCGACCCCTTTTATTGCTTCACGCACCATGCGGGTGATAGCGTTGCAACCGCCACCACCAACACCGACACATTTAATCTTTGCTGCATTTGGTGTATAAATTTGTTTTGCCATTTTTTACCTCCTTTTTTAAATTAGGCTCCGAATAACCTTCTGAACAAGTTACCTGTAGTGCCCCATATGCCACGTCTTTTCACCGAGATCTCGGATCCCTTTTTGCCTTCTACCTGCCATAGGATTAGTCCCAGGGTAGTGGCATAAGCCGGGTCGTTAAGAATATCCAGGATGCCATAAATACCAGTGGATAACGGCTGGCCTATTCGCACTGGCATTCGCAACACCGCTTCTGCTAGTTGGGCAAGTCCGGGGAGGTTGGATGTGCCACCGGTAAGGACGAAACCGGAGGGTGTCAAAGAGCGGTAATCAGTGGTAGGCAGTTCGGCAATTATTAGCTGCAGTAATTCTTCCATTCTGGAGCGAATAATCTGACACAGCCGGCGATGAGAGACACCATGACCACCTTCAATGCCTACCTGTGCTGCCTCATCAATTTCTAGTTCTGGTGTTACATTGCCATACTTCTTCTTCATACTCTCGGCTATCTCAAAAGGCAGACCTAAACCGATTGAGAGGTCACTGGTCACCTGGTAACCGGCAACTGGGATAACTCCAGTATGGTAGATGCTGCCGCTCTTGAACACAGCGATATCTGTGGTACCACCACCGATATCAGCCATAATCACACCGGCATCTTTTTCCTCTGGGATTAATACTGCTTCGGCAGTGGCCAGAGGCTCCAGGACTAGGTCTTCAACATCAATACCAATGCTGCGGATGCACTTGACCAGATTCTGTATTGAGGTTATTGAAGCAGTGATGATGTGGGTTTCCACATCTAATCTGGTTGCGTGCATGCCCACGGGCTGTTTTACCATCTCCTGTCCATCCAGGGCATAGGAGCGTGGAATAGCATGCAACAGTTGTTTACCTTCAGGGATAGGAATACTACGAGCTGATAATAACACTCGCTTGAGATCCTGGGGACGCACCAGGCGGTCATCCCTTGGAATAGCTACAACCCCCCGGTTATTCACGCTAGTTATGTGCCTGCCGGTTACTCCGACATAGACGGAGTCTACGCGTATACCGCTGATTCTCTGAGCTTCTCTCACTGAGGCGACAATAGATTGCTCGGCTTGGTCCATGTTAACTACGATGCCTTTATGCAGGCCTGTGCTGGGAGCAACTCCGACACCTAAAATCTCAATGTTGTCTTTTGCTTTGACGTTAGCCACAATGGTGGCTATCTTAGTTGTACCTACGTCAATAGCAGTAACAATTCTCTTTGCCATTTTCACCTTCTTTCTAATTCATTGTTAGCTGCGGAGTATTCTTCTAATAAGACTCACTAAGCCACCCAAGATTCCAGCCCTTTTTACTCGGAAAGCAGCTCCCTCTTTCCCATTAAGCGGCCACAGGATTAGTCCAAGAGTGGTGGCATAGGCCGAATCATGTAAAATATCAGAGATGCCATAGATTCCCGAAATCAAAGGGTTTCCTTTGCGCACAGGCATTCGCAGCAGTGAATGTCCTAGTTCCTCAAGCCCGGTTAAGTTGGCAGTTCCACCGGTAAGCACAAGTCCATAAGGTGCTAGCGAGTGATAATCAGTAGTAGGCATTTCCAGAAGGATGAGTTGAAGTAATTCTTTCATACGGGAATGGATGATATTGCATAGGTCGCGGTAAGAGGCACTATGACCATTTTCGATACCTACCTGATCTTCTTGGTTGATCTCCAGGCCTGGAGTGACATTACCATATCTCTTCTTCATTTTTTCGGCTATGCTGAAAGGCAAGCCTAATCCAATTGATATGTCACTGGTTACTTGGTAGCCAGCTACTGGAATAATAGCGGTGTGATAAATCTTGCCACTCTTAAATACCGCAATGTCTGTTGTGCCACCACCAATGTCAGCCATTATGACGCCGCCTTCTCTTTCCTCTGGTGTTAACACAGCTTCACTGCTAGCCAGTGGCTCTAGAATCAGGTCTTCAACCTCGATACCGGCGCTGCGGACACATTTAACCAAGTTTTGCACTGCAGTTGCTGAGGCAGTGATGATATGTGTTTCCACATCAAGCCTGGTGCCGTGCATGCCTACAGGGTGTGTTATTCCCTCTTGCCTATCCAGGGCATAATAGCGGGGGATAGCATGGAGCAGTTTCTTTCCTTCAGGGACGGAAACGCTGCGAGCTGCCGATAACGCACGTTTGAGGTCTTCAGGACGCACCAGTCGGTCAGAGCGTGGAATGGATACCACCCCCTGATTGTTCAGGCAGCTTATGTGTCTACCGGTAACACCGATATAGGCAGAATCCATGCGTATGCCGCTAATTCTTTCAGCTTCTCTTACTGAAGCAGCAATGGATTCCCTGGCTTCATCCATGTTGACTACTATGCCTTTGTGTAAACCGTGGGAAGGGACGACTC
>MNYD01000061.1 GCA_001872925.1 Dehalococcoidia bacterium CG2_30_46_19
ATCCGCATCAGCAGCAGCATCCTCAGCCTGGGTAAGTATTTTCTCCGCTTTCTTGGTATCTGAATCGACCTGGGTATCCAAAGAGAGGCTTCGCTCTACCTCAATAATATAAACAGCGTAGACTTTTGCTTTAGACCTCCTGGCTAAACTGCAAGCTAGCTTTATGACCTCCTCATCAGCACCACCGCCATTTGTAGGCACTAAAATGCTCTTTATCTCCATCATCAACTGGAGATATTAACCTGCTATCCTTTTTTAGTCAACAGGAAGCTTAGCTTCTGGAGCTACCCGAATCAAAGGTAATTTCTTCCGATGGCGAAATATGAAGTAAGTAATAAGCCCTAAAGCCATCCATCCTAATCCAACCCAACGGGCATAAGGTTGTGTCGTAACTATTGTGAGCCAAATAGCACTGGAAAACACTAGTCCGAGAATAGCTGTTACGGGCAGTTCATACCCCTTGATCTTGATATTCAATCGGAGCTTGAAAGGACGAGAGAGCTCGGGATGCCTTATCCGCAACCTGAGTATGGAGGCATGAGCCAGACTGAAAGCGAGGAGGGAACCAAAAACATACAGCCCACCCAGTATGACAAAAGTTTCCGGTTTAAAGAATCCTGGAATTAGAAGCAAAATAGCAACTGAGGAAAATAAGATTATCGCTCTATAAGGCGTCTCAAATTTATGATGAACTCTTGAGAATAGCAATGGTATAAGCTGAAACCTCCCCAGGGAAAAAGTTAACCTGGAAATCCCCATAAGCCCGGCATTGGTAGCGATAATCAAAATGCTTGTTGCTAACACAGCTACTAATATAGGCAGTAGTTTCAGAATCCCTCCGAAAAAGGCAGTAATGACGATAATCCCCGCCGGGCTCGACGACAACCCTGTGGCTATCTCTTCAGGAACTATGGCTATAGAAAGCCCATAGGCAATGCCGGCTATAGGGTCTCTTGCCCATTCTAAAGCCATCTCAGTCGGTGTCATAGTGGAGAAAGCCGCTACCGATATGCCACTGAATAAAATCATCACCACGGCTATCAGTAAGATTAACGCTCTGGGGGCAGTTATGGCAGGATGTCTTGCCTCTTCAGAAAGCTGTGATACTGTCTCCACACCAGTATAAGCCAGCGTGGCTATAGCAATGCCCAGAATTAGACCGGATGCTGAAGGCCAGTTACCGATAACGTTATGAGAAAAGATTTCAGGGTGAGGAGCGAAAATGAACAAGATAGCCAAGAGTATGATAATTATCTGTGTAATTACATCCAGTAGAGCGAAAAAGGTATTAAGGATTGACGACTGCTTAACGCCAATGATATTGAGACACATCAAGAAAAAAATGATTCCCATAGCAGCAAGCGTGCCAGTTACTGGTTCTGTAAGTGGTTGCCAAAAATATCCCAGATAAGCCGGGGCAGTGTAAGAGGAAATGGCAATGGTTACGATATAGCTAAATGCCAGTGCCCAACCAGTTATGGAGCCAAATAAGTCATTAAAGCCACGGCGAGCAAAACTGGCTGAGCCGCCAGCCTCGGGCATCATTGCTGTGCCTTCAGCATAAGAGAGAGCGGTAAAGATGAAAAAAATCCCGGCAATAAGCAAAACTATCGGAGTTGCCCCTAAAGCGATTAAAGCTACCAGCCCTAAGGCATAGTAAATGGATGAGCCAACATTACCGTAGCCAGCGCTGAATAAACCAAATGACCCTATGGCGCGCCTTAACGGATGAGCTTTAGCTCGGGGGCGGCGTATAAACTTGTCTCCCAGTTTGGGTCGCCAATTAGTTTTCAAAATAAAGTCCCACTATATACCAGTGGCTTTTAAATTGCGTGGCGATTTTAATTTACCCCACAATCACTGCCAACACCAAACCCTGTCTTTAGCTTCTCTAACCAAGCCATTGATTTAACCTCCCGCTGCAAAAGATATGTTATATACTCTTGCATTAGCAGCCTCAATTCTGAAGACAACTTTGAAGACATTTTTACCCTGCTCACAGTATGATAATCGCAATCCTGCCACAGCCGCAGAACTTTTAAGGCATCAATTGAAATAGGATGAGAGGTAAATTCCCCGTGATTACATCCAGAACACAGTGCCCCTCCCTGGCCAGGACTGAAAAAATTAACCCCCGGCTTAAGAGGCGAATTACAGACGACACATCTACGCAACTGAGGACGATAGCCAAGATGCTGAAGAAGATGAAGCTCAAAATACCGCAGTACAGTTTCGTCGCCATTGCTCAGAGATAGATTTTTCAAGGCATCAAGCAATAGCTCAAACAGTGGCTGGTTGGGACTACCTTCAGTAGTAAAAGCATCAACGAGTTCTAAGATGTAAGAACTACAGGAGATACACCATAGGTCGCCTTTCACTTTCAAAAATCCATCCATAGTTTGGCTTTGAGTGATAATGTCCAGGTTACGTCCTTTAGCTAGCATTACCAGACAATAATTTGGTGGTTCTACGTTGCCGCCTAACTTACTTCCAGGACGACATGCCCCTTTAGCCACTGCCTTTAGTTTGCCAAACTCCAAAGTATAAAGAGTAACAACCTTATCAGCCTCACCAATCTTGGTCTGCTTAATGACAATAGCTTGAGCCTGATAGGTATGAGGAGATGTCATTGGTAGCTTTTAAAATTCCCGCCTGCTTTCCAGTGCTTGAGCAAGCGTCACGTCATCAGCATACTCTAGCTCGCCACCAAATGGTAACCCCCGAGCCAGACGCGTGATATGAATACCCAGAGGCTCGAGAATCCGATACAAATATAACGCCGTTGTTTCGCCCTCCATATTAGGATTGGTCGCTAGAATCACCTCACTAACCGAACCATCCTGAAGCCGGGATAGTAATTCATTTATCCTCAACTGCTCCGGGACTATGCCCTGCGATGGGTTAATGGCTCCATGAAGCACATGGTACATACCCTGGTATTTCCCAGTTCGCTCTAAAGGCAGGACATCCGACGGTTTCTCCACAACACAAATTTTAGAATGATCGCGCTCTTTATCCTGGCAAATAACGCAAGGGTCGCAATCAGTGATATTAAAACAAATTGAACAGAGCCTTATCTTTTCTTTAAGCTCCAGGATAGCCTCGGCTAAGGCTTTGGCTTCTTCATTTGAATTGCGCAGCAAATAATAAACTAATCTTTGAGCACTCTTAGGGCCAATGCCCGGTAATTTGCTAAATTCCTGGATTAAGTTAGCTATAGGCTCAGCAAAGAATGACATCTGTTAAAGAATTCCCGGTAAATTAAGCCCGCCGGTCAGACTGCTAAGATGCTCTCTAGCAAGTTCCTGCGACTTAGTAATAGCTTCATTAACCGCTGCCATGACTAAGTCCTGAAGCATTTCAGTGTCTTCAGCATCCACTACCTCCGGTGATATTTCCACGGAGCGAATCTTCTGGTGTCCATCAATTACCACTTTGACTGCGCTACCTCCACTGGTAGCCTCTACAGTAATGTTCTCCAATTCCTGCTGAACTTTAGCTAACTTCGCTTGAAGCTGCTGCGCCTGACGCAATACCGATTTATCTATTTTCATCTTCCAAATTTATTGGTCCACAACTCTGGCACCCATTTCTATGGCCGCCTTGATTATTGGATTTTCCCTCTTTGATGAACTGGGCACCCTTTTCTTCCGCTTAACCAGAATACACCTTATTTTACTGGGCTGGTGGAAAAATTCCTTAAGCTTCCTTTCTACCAGATGTTGATATTTGGGGTCTTCGATCTTTTCCTTATGGAAAGCATAGTAAAAACCCAATACCAGGGTATCATCCTCCACAGCCACTGGCTCACAAGCACTACGTAAAAAGGCATCTAGATTGCCATTAGACCCTTCGCCTTTCAAAGAATTGATAAACTCTTTCCACTGAGCCTGCACATAGTTAAGACCTTCGCTCTCCTCAACTTTTTCCCCAAAGGGACTAGGCTCCTCCCTGAATTCCTCAGAACTTTGCGGTAAGGTAGCCTCTACAACTTCCAGAGGTTTATCGACAATAACCTGCTGCCCATCGGTAAAGGACAAAACACAATCCATCAACGCCATCTCTAACGGCAAAGCAGAATAACTATCGCCACGAAAATCTATTCCCGCAAAGGATTTAATCACTTTTAATAGGTAATCCAGCTTAACATTGGCTACCGTTTCCTTCATTTCATCTAAATCTTCATGGGTAACGTCTATCGCTTCTTCACAATTGGATTTAGCTAACAATAAACCCCGAAAATACTCCACAAGCTCCCGATTAAATGAGCGGAGGTCAATGCCATCGCTGTTGACACTATTGATAACCTGAAGACCAGCGGAAATATCCCTGTTGATGACGTGCTTTGCCAATTGCTTGACCCTTAAATCGCTGGTTAACCCCAGAGTTACCTGAACCTGTCCAAAATCAATCTTGCGACCATAGTAGCCCACCAATTGCTGTATTAAATTTTCAGCGTCACGTAGACTCCCCGTAGCGGCTCGGGCGACGGCCCTTAAAGATTCAGGCGCAATCTCTATATCCTCTTTTTGGCATATCATCCCCAGCTTATCTACTATCGCTGATTGTCCCAGACGGCAAAAATTAAACCGCTGGCATCTCGATATTACCGTGGGTATCACCTTGTG
>MNYD01000123.1 GCA_001872925.1 Dehalococcoidia bacterium CG2_30_46_19
AGGGGGATGTAGGTAAGAGAGGGGTGAAACCCCTCTCTATAAATCTCTTCCCCTTCTCCTTTGAAGGAGAGGGGGATAAAGGGGGTGAGGTTAATAAACACTCTCCATAGCTGCAGACTTTCCCCCTCCCTCTAACTCCCTCCCGCCATATTTGCCCGGGAGGATCAGTATAGATTGCTTCGGCACGTTGTGCCTCGCAATGACAGAGGGGGGTCATTGCGAGCGGAGCGAAGCAATCACATGAAGGCCATTATTACAACAACCAGATTGCTTCGGCACGTTGTGCCTCGCAATGACAAAAGAGGAGAGTGCCTCGCAATGGCGAAAAAAGGCGTTCAAAAATGTCATGCGGGGCTTTGGGGGTTGCGTGGCATACTTACGCATTCTATAATAGTTGCATATGCCTCGTATCATAACCAAAGGGGACTGGCGGAGGGATTTGATTGCCCTTGGTCCCAGCACATTTGTGGGTTTGACCCTGTTTATCTCCGGGGTGGGCAAGATACCCGGTCAGACGGAGTTTGCTGACTTGCTGCTCAAATCCTTCTGGACTCCTACTATGGCTTACCTCATCGCTCATGCCCTTCCTGTAGGGGAGATAATTCTGGGGCTGTTTTTGGTTTTCGGGATATTTCCTCGAATTGCTGCTGGGTTGTGTCTTCCGCTCCTCATTGGCTTTATGGCTAACAACGCCTTGGCAATAGGCCGCGGGATGGAAGAATTTCCCTCATGTAACTGCTTCGGGGTATGGGAAACGCTTTTCGGGATAGTGACGCCAATGCAGGCAATGGTCTACGATGTTGTGCTCTTAATGCTGGCTGTGATAATATTGCTGTTTCATCCCACTGGATTTTGGCACTTTCGTCCCTGGCTGATTAAGAAATGGAAGTGGGAAGGCATAAAATGAATTTGTGGTTACGGAAATGGCTAGTTGGTTTGATTGTTCTCGTTGTTGCTATCGTTATTGCCTGCGGTTGCGGCCCAGTTAATCATTCCCCGGTTATCAACAGCCTCGAGGCTGATAAAACGTTGGTGCTTCCTTCAGAGACGGTCAATATTGAATGCAATGCCACTTCTATTGCTGGCGGTAACCTGACTTATAACTGGTCAGCGAGTGGAGGTGTTATGCGTGCTCGGACGAGCGGTGAATCTGGTGGCTGGACTGCTCCTGGTGAGCTGGGCAATTACACCGTCACGGTTAATGTGACCGATGAGTATGGTGGTGAAACTACTGGCTCTATAATCATCACCGTGAGGACTAACAGTCATCCAATAATTACCAACTTGACTGCATGTGAAGATTGGGTGGTCCCTTCAGGTAATTGCCAGCTAGAGTGCCAGGCTGAAGACCCTGATAATGACCAGTTAACTTATAAGTGGGAAGCTGAAGGTGGTAACATTACCGGTGAAGGCTCTATAGCTAACTGGACTGCTCCTCAACAACCGGGCAGTTATAATATCACTGTGCTGGTCGAGGACAGCATGGGAGGTATGAGCACAACTTCGGTGACTATTGCTGTGGGGGTTAATCATCTACCGGTCATTGAGAGCTTGACTGCTGAGAAAACCAAAATTATGTATAATACGAGTTGTAATATTGAGTGCATCGCTTCAGACCCCGATAATGATAAGCTCAGCTACTCCTGGTCAATCGATGCCGGGAATATCTCCGGGAGTGGGTCTAAGGTTAAGTGGACTGCGCCTCCACGCGGAGGGCAATTCATCATTACGGCAACCGTCTTGGATGGACGCGGTGGCGTAACCAGCAAGGAAGTGCTCATCACCGTGGTGACTTGCTCCTGCTCGTTGTAGCCAGGGGCACGATTTTTACCTTGCCCCAGATTCCCATCTTGTCGTCCTTGATGATGATTATGCCATATAACCCTGGGATATCTTTGGCTTTCTCAATTGCTTGAGGAATAGCGTCTATGTCTTTGACCATGTTGCCTATGGCAGTAGCGATAGCATCTGCCAGAGCTGTGGATGATGAGAGGGCGACCGCAGCGTCGGCGCAGCCCAGGCTTAAGGAATGCCCTATGGTTCCCGATGAGGTGCATATCCCCAGAGGCGTTTCTTGGGGCTTGATTTCCAGGGCGATTTTGCCAGTAAGGGGGGATTCCCCGGCATAAATGCCCACCAGCCTTTTTTTCGATGTTTTCAGGAATATATCGCCGCCGTTTTCCACGATTATCTCGGGCGAGAAAAGGAGCAAATCCCTGCCCACGGCTTCAGCGATGGCGCCAGCTACAGCAGACATAGGACCAGTGCCGGCTATTTTGCTTGCTGTTGTCATTTCTTTGATAATGGCTGGAGCGTTTTGTTCTGCTGGATATGGCTCGAGCGTTGTTAAGAATAAGGGGTGGTGCTGGATATATCCTTCCAGGGAGCGGCGGTGTTTCAGAAGGGATTTAAATGCCTTATCCTTGAGGTTGTGTTGTGCTCGGATATAGAGGTTGGTCTGTTTTACCACGACATTGAAGGAAACTAAGTCGGTGTCTTTAATACCGAGGCGATAGAGCATTTAGAAATATAATTCCATAGCTCGAGGGGGGCAAGCCTTAACGCATAACCCACAAACCACGCATTTATTATGGTCAAAAAGCACCTTTCTTGTTTCAGGGTCTAGGGAGAAAGCACCCGTAGGGCACAGGTTGACACAAGCGCCACAGTGGGTGCATCTGGTTTCATTGCGAACTACATCCTGGCTCAAGGATTGAATTTTCACTCCCACTTTGGTGAGGTACTGGATACCTTTGTCGTAATTTCTCTGGTCGCCGCTTAACTCCATAACCATCAGCCCTTCCTCTCCTGGTGTAACCGAGGCTTTAAGGATGTTAAAAGTAAGGTCGAAGTCCTTAGCCAGTCGGCACACTATGGATTGATTGGTAATGCGGGGAGGGAAGCGCAACACTATTCTTTTTGAAACGTCCATCTCATCACTCCATTATCAAATTGTTTAGCAACCTTACTTGTCATTCTGAGGGAGCGAAGCGACCGAAGAATCTAGAGACCCTTCGCTAACGCTCAGGGTGACAGCTAAACTCACTCCATTATCGGTTTTTCCTTAAGGGGCTTAATAGTTATCCCTGATTCTGCTCCGGGCAAAGGTGCTACTGGTTCGGTAAGTGTAAATTCGCCCTTTGCTATCCATAGTTTCAAGGTATTAGCGATTTCCTGAGCTTTATAGTAGCTGGATAAAGAAGCGGTGGGGACATCCTTTCGTTGAATTTTTATGTGACCGCTTTTCAGCTCAGCGTAGCTCACTTCGCCGAGATTGCCAGCTTTCATTTTAGGGTAAGCTTCAGAATAGTCGATGATGGGGGCGAATATTTCAGCATCGGTCACCGTGGTATAGCGTAAAATCTCTTCAGAGAGTATCGGTATAGGAATGCCTATGCCTACGCTCAGGGTGCAACCGTAGCCAAGCATGCTGGTTCCCACCAACCATTCTGGTTTCATCTGTTTTAAATCGCCGATTACCGCTAAAGCCCCGGCGGGCTCTAGGGGCACACCATTATCCCCTCGGGGGACATCGGGATTGTGTTGTGTACCATGCCAGGCGACATAGCCCACGCCACCACCCAGAAATATCTTGGTTCCTATGCCTATGGTTTTATAATAGGGGTCATTAAGCAAGGGGGAAAGCTGTCCCGAGGTGCAGTAATTAGCGTTGCCCAGCTGTGGTTTCAACACGCCCATATAGGTATAAATCATTCGGTTCGATAGGTTTACCCCGACATCATAGTTCTGGTAGGCGTTCCTTATGTTAAACAGGATAGCGTTATTTATGTCGTTGATGTTAATCCAGGTTTCCAGCTTCTTTCTGGGGTAGCAGTCAGTCCCATAAGCGATAGCTTCTAACCTGATGTCTTTTCCGGCGACCAGCTCCTCGATGATATGTCCGCCGCCATACTGAAATTCGCCCGGATAGATTTTGTTTCTGGGGTCATCATCGGGCAAAGCGGTTGCGCCGAGGAAGATATCCACGGCTGCCAGACCGGTGTAGGCTGGAACATCGTTTAGATAAACCTTGCCGCCGCCAAACTTCATCCTCGGCGTGGAATGCCCGATGTTTAGAAACACGCCTGAGGAACACATCGGGCTGAAGGTGCCCGTGGTAACGACATCGATTTCCTCGGCTGTCCGGGTAATGCCCTTTTCGCGGGCAATATCAATTATTTCTTCAGCGGTTACCACCACCGCCTTTCCCTGTTTAATTTTTTCGTTAATCTCGGCGATTGTCTTTGCCATCGTTATTTCAGTAATTCTATAGCCAGCTCAGCAGCCCTTCTGCCTGATAGAAGCATGCCTCCGAATATTGGTCCCATTCTGGGCAAACCAAAGACGGCACTTGCTGCCATGCCGGCAACTATTAATCCGGGATAAACCTCTTTAGTGTTTTTCACAACCTGTTTCTCGGCCATCTCAGCCCACATCGGTTTTTCGCCGATTATGTTTCCTGTGGACGTCCTGAGATTAGCGCCTATTTTCCTGGTGACCAGATGACAAACATCACAATC
>MNYD01000036.1:0-187 GCA_001872925.1 Dehalococcoidia bacterium CG2_30_46_19
AGGAACCACCCCATATATACGATATACCTGTCAACTTTTTCCTGCAACTCAATCATCAAAGGAATTTTGCAATTGACTATAAACTGATTTCGTTGAACCATGTCAGCCGAAGCATTTCCAGTAGTCTTTATGGTATTTCTTGACTTGCTCTACAACCTTCTTAGTGGCTTCGAAGGAGGGGCCCGTC
>MNYD01000036.1:224-4370 GCA_001872925.1 Dehalococcoidia bacterium CG2_30_46_19
CAATTTTGAAATCTGCCAGTCCTGAGATTAAAGCCAGCCAGGCATAAGGCAAAACTTCCCTATTATAGCCAGAGCCAATTATGTCAACTTGCTTGCCCTGGCAAATTTGAGCCATTTCCCTGACTTTTTCACCAATCATTCTGAAACCTCTTACGGGCAAACCTAAATTGGTCAGCTGGTCAGCAAAATGAGGGTCAGAACCTCCGTTTCTAATGATGATTTGGGGCTTAAATTCCCCGGTTACCGGCTGGATTATTTGCTCAAAAACCAATTTATAAGAATCGTAGCCGGCATAAACCGGCATAGGGATATTAATGGAATACCCTTTCCCGGCTCCTTCTCCAATCTCATCAGCAAACCCTGTTCCCGGGTACAGGGTTCTTGGGTCCTGGTGTAAATCAATGAATAATACCCTAGGGTCAGAATAGAAATACTCACAGGTTCCGTTTCCCTGATGGGCATCAGTGTCCAAAATCAAAATCCTTTCCACAGCATGCTTTTCCATTAAATACTTAGCTAAAAAGGCATTATCATTGTAAATACAGAATCCCTCGCCATAAGACGGCCCGGCATGGTGCATGTTCCCACCAATACACACCACCTTTTTATATTCACCCGTCTGGATTAAATCAGCCGCCATCTTCGCCTGCCCAATCATCAATCTTGCCGCCTCTTCCAACTTTCCTGGCCTGCCCATCGGCATATTATCCCCTGAGTGGTAGCGGGAAAAACTTCCCGGATAACTTAAGCCTAAATTGGCAGCCTTAAAATAGCCCCTGGTGAAGTCAATGTAATCCTTATTGCAAATCAGCCCTAAATCCTCATCTGTGGCTGGCTCTGCCTTCAGGATTCTATAGTTATCATCCTCGGCTAAGTTTTCTTTAAGAAATTTAGGAAAAATTTCATACCTATTGCCGCGAAAGGGATGACCGGGGCCGAAATCGTATTCCTTTAGCTCCTCTCGATATAGAATTGCTATCGCCATTGCTTCACTGCGTTCAAGCACAGGTCTAGCACCTCTCAAGAAATCGGGAGATTATTTCCGCCAAATCCTCGATATCCTTCTGATAGACAAATTCATCTTTGCCATGGATATTGCATTCCCTCCTGATTACCCCCAGTCCAAACTCTTTGCCTCCCCACTCAGAAGTAACGATATATGGCAAATCCCCAGAACCCATCTCGCCAAATTTGCCACCTTGACCGGTGACCCCCTCGATTATCCGGTCTAATTCATCCACAATAGGATCCTGACAGGGAGGCACAGTGGGAATTCGGTAAATTCTCTCCACCTTCCAATTAACTCCTTTGACCGAGGCAAGGGTATCCATCAATTCCTTTTCTGCTTCCGGTAAATTTTCTTCGGGAATCAATCTTCTATCCAGGGAAATTAAACATTGGTCGGGAACGATGTTGACTTTAAGCCCACCCACAATCTTATTTATATTCAATCTTGATTCCATTCTGCTAATCCCTTTGTCAGGATGAACAGCAACCGCTGATTTTCTTTGCACCACTTTGCTTTTGAGTTCAAGAAGGGCTGACATCAAAAGGTTCGCTTTCTCCACAGCATTCTCTCCCAGGTGAGATAATCCTGAGTGAACTGATTTCCCCTTAACCTTGATATCCATATGAATCGCTCCGAGATTGGCTATTCCGACATAACCAAAGCTAGAATCAAGACTGAAAACATAAGCCCCGGTTACAGGTTGTAAAAATTGGGTTAAATAGCGGATTTGGCTAGCCTGGCCACTTTCTTCATCAGTGGTAATTATCGCTGAAGTATCATACTTCAAAGCTTTTCCCTTGAGATGTTCCAAACCGAGAAGCAAGGCAACAATTGCCCCTTTCATATCCGCTGCCCCTCGACCATAAATTTTTCCGTTTTCCACCCGGGGATGGAAAGCATTCCACCCTTCAGCAGGAACTACATCAATGTGAGCATAAAAAATCAGTCTAGGCTTTCCTTGCTCTCTCCTATGGCAGATAAGATTAACCCTTCCCTCCCTTTCCTCAGTATATTCCTCGGGGATGTAAATCTTCCTGGTTGCAAAGCCGACATCTGCAAACATAGGTTGAAGGTAGTCAATTACCTCACCATAGTTCAAACCCGGTGGAACAGAAGTGTCAATGGAAATAATGTCTTCCAAAACTTTGATGTAATTCATCTTTTACTTCCGATAATATCTTATAACTTAGTATACAGTAAACGTCGTCTGCTGGTTCATATGATTAGTGACACTAACTCATCCCTTGTCATTGTGAGGCACGCCTCCATGTCATTGCGAGGAGTGTTAACGGTTGCGAGGCGTAGTTTAAAAATGTAGTTGCCCAATTTATTGGGCAAATGCGCCTGATGAATCAGGCAACTACAGAAATTTGGGGTGAAACATCTCTAATATGCCTAAAAACGAACACAAAATCAAAATTAAACAGCCTTTTCAAGGAGAGGGGGAAGAAATCTTAGAGAGGGGCGAAACCCCTCTCTTACCTACACTCCCCCTTCCCTTAGTAAGGGAAGGGGGTCAGGGGATAGGTTGCTAAACGACCTGCAAACAAGGAGAATGTAGTATAATAAAAGTGAGTGCTGCTATGGTGAAAGAGGCTACAGGGAAGAGCTTTGAAATTATCGACCACACTGCCGATGTGGGTATCATCGCATATGGGGCGGAAATCAAGCAGGTCTTTGTCAACGCTGCTCTGGCTCTATTTAGCTTAATAACGGAACTGGAGGATGTTGGCGAGGAATTAAAATATGATGTCGAGGTAGCCAGTGAGGATAGGGAGAGCTTACTAGTGGAATGGCTTAATGAGCTTGTTTATCTTTTCGATGCTGAGCATGTTTTGCTCCAAAGATTTGATATTCAGGAGTTATCCAATACCCGACTAAAGGCTGCCTGCTATGGGGAGAAATTTGACCCTTCAAGACACAGGATAAAGACGGGGGTAAAGGCAGCTACATATCATATGCTGCGGATCGATAAGGACAACAAGGGATATAAAGCACAGGTAATTTTTGATATTTAGGAATTGAAAATGGCGCCATGGCAGGGACAACTTATTAAGATAGACGATTATCACTGGGAAATCCCTCAGAGCTATAAAGCGGGCATGAGAGTTCCTGGCTTAATCTATGCCAGCGGGGAAATCCTGAACTCAATAAAGGCGGAACAGACGCCGGAGCAAGTTGCCAACGTTGCTTTCCTCCCTGGCATAATCAAGTTCTCAATGGCTATGCCCGATATCCACTGGGGATATGGATTCCCTATCGGCGGCGTGGCTGCTATGGACATTAAAGAGGGCGTGATTTCTCCCGGCGGGGTAGGCTACGATATTAATTGCGGAGTGAGATTACTGCGCACCAACCTCACCGAAGCAGAGGTAAGACCAAAAATTAACCAGCTTATCAATGAACTGTTCCGGAATATCCCCTCTGGCCTGGGCTCTGAGGGGAAGATAAGAGCAAGTCACAAAGAAATGCGAGAATTGATGATTGAAGGAGCTAAATGGGCAGTAAGACACGGCTTTGGCTCTCAAGATGACCTGGAAGTTACCGAGGAGGGTGGCTGTCTGGAGGGCGCCAACCCCGACAAGATAAGTGACAAGGCAATGAAGCGGGGCAAGCCTCAGGCAGGCACATTGGGCTCAGGAAACCATTTCCTCGAAGTCCAGGTGGTCAAGGAAATCTTCGAGCCCAAGATAGCTAAAGCTATGGGTATTGAGGAAACAGGGCAGATACTGGTTCTAATTCATACCGGCTCTCGTGGATTTGGTCACCAGGTCTGCACCGACCAACTGCGTATAATGGAGGAGGCAGTATCCCGATACGGAATAAAACTTCCCGACAGACAGCTTGCCTGCGCACCCATAGAATCACCGGAGGGCAAAGACTACTTTGCCGCCATGGCCTGCGCTGCCAATTATGCCTGGAATAATCGGCAATGCATCGCTCATTGGACCCGGGAAAGCTTCTCCAAAGTCTTCGGCAAAAGCCCTGAAGAGCTCGGCATGAGACAGGTTTATGATGTGGCTCACAATATCGCCAAGATGGAGGAACACACCGTTGATGGCAAGAAGGTCAAGGTATGCGTGCACCGCAAAGGAGCCACCAGAGCCTTCCCAGCAGGACACAAGGATATTCCCCAA
>MNYD01000026.1 GCA_001872925.1 Dehalococcoidia bacterium CG2_30_46_19
TACCACACTTCCTGGAACTTCGGTGTTTCTCAAATTTTCGGTCCTTGTCATTAACTTAAGACAGTTGCTCTCCTTTGAAGGAGAGGGGGATAAAAGGGGTGAGGTTAGTAAACACTCTGTCAATAACTCGGGCAAATTTGCCCCTTTCCGCCTATATTTGTTTTAATAACACACTACTTGGATGAACAGGATATATCTTGACTACGCCGCTACTACACCGACACACCCTGAGGTGGTACAGGCAATGCTGCCATATTTCACCGATGTTTTTGGCAACCCCTCAACTCCTTATGCCTATGGCCAGGAAGCAAGAAAAGCTGTTGAAGAAGCAAGAAACAAGGTCGCCAGCCTTATTAATGCCCAGAGTGAGGAAATTGTGTTTACCAGCGGGGGGACAGAGGCAGACAACTTTGCTATAGAGGGTGTTGCCTATGCCAATGAAAACGCAGGAAATCACATCATTACCACTTCCATCGAGCATCACGCTGTGATAGAGACCGGTAAGTTTCTGGAGAAAAGGGGATTCACTGTAACCTACCTTCCCGTAGATAAGTATGGACTGGTTAACCCGCAGGATGTCAAGAAGGCCATCACTGACAAGACCATCCTTATTTCGGTGATGCACGCCAACAATGAGGTAGGCACCATAGAGTCGATAAGCGAGATAGGAAAAATTGCTAAAGAACGAGGAATAATCTTTCACACCGACGCAGTGCAAACTGTGGGGCATATTCCCGTGGATGTGGATGAACTAGGGGTGGATTTACTCTCCATCTCAGCACATAAGCTCTATGGTCCGAAAGGGATAGGTGCATTGTATATCAAGAAGGGCACAAGGCTAGCCCCGTTTATCCATGGTGGCCAACAAGAACGAAGGCAGCGGGCAGGCACGGAAAATACCCCGGCGATTGTAGGCTTTGGGAAAGCGGCAGAGATTGCTGCAGAGGAAATGACTGACGAAGTAAAGCGACTTACCTTCCTTCGTGACAAATTTATTACAGGTCTACTGGGGCAGGTTGATGACCTCCAGTTGAATGGTCACCCCACAAAAAGGCTACCCAACAATATCAATGTGAGCATTGATTCTGCCAAGAGCGAATTAATGCTTTTAAACCTTGAAGCAGAGGGCATTTATGCTTCTGCCGGCTCAGCCTGCAGCTCATCAAATCCTGAGCCTTCCCATGTGCTTCTGGCGTTAGGACTTTCACCGGAGCAAGCCCGCAGCGCGCTCAGGTTTACCCTGGGAAGAGGAACTACCGAGAATAGCATAGAGCAGGTGCTTGAGGTACTGCCTCATATAATAGACAAGGCAATGGTCATGTCAGAGCTTCTGGAAGGCCTGGCGCGGCGTTCAAGATGCTGCTGAACTTAGACAGCAAAAGCTAGCGTAACAAGAACAAGCTAGCCGCCATGACCAGCATGCCAATCCCTACTCCTACAGCTACAAGGTCCTCCTTACCATATCGGTGCGCTAGAGGCAGTATCTCATCAGCTACGTCTCGCTTACAGAATCAGATTTAGCAAACTGCCTATAGCCAGGGAGGCAGCTATCATTACCCCGGTAGCTGCAAGCACGCCCTTAACTCCTAACTCCCGAGTCAGCATCACAAAGCTAGCGATACAGGGAAAGAACATGGCTAATACCACACTCCCAACGACGAGTTGCTTGGCGCTCAGGCCGAGAGCACCCAGCATTCCCATGGCCATATCCTTGCGCAAGAAGCCAACAACCAAAGCACCAACAGCCTCCGGTGGCAGCCCCAGCATCTTGCTCACCACGGGCGCGGTGAAGGCCGCAATGGCCTCAAAAACCCCCAGAAAATAAAGGACATTGATGACCAAGACCCCCAACAGAACTATGGGCAAGGCCCCCCTCAGAAAGTTCATTGTCCGCATCCAGAGCTTCTGCCACACCAACCGCCACGGGGGAAGACGGTAGGGAGGAATTTCCATGAGGAGCTCGGGGCTGAAGCCCTTAACGGTCAGGTTTAAAATGAGCCCCAGCACCAACCAGACGCATAGCAGGCTGCCGTAAACCAGAGCCACATATTGCCAGCCCCACTCCCCCACCAACCCAAAGATCATCGCCTGGAGGGCGGCGCAGGGAACACCGATAGATATCAGGGTGGCAGCAATGAATCTCTCCCTCTTGCTCTCCAGTATTCGGGTGGCCAGGATTCCAGGAACATTACATCCCAAGCCAAGAAACGTGGGAATGATAGCATAACCATGCATACCCAAGCGGTGCATTATATTATCCAGCAGTACCGCTAATCGGGGTAGATAGCCTACATCCTCCAGAATCCCCAGCACCAGATAGAAAGAAAACACATATGGCAGGACCATCCCCAGGGGAACATAGAGACCAGTGGTCAAAAGCCCGAAGGACTGGACAAAATCTATCTCGCCCCCGATTAACTTCCCGATAACGATCTCATGTAAAAGTCCCCCACCTCCCATAACTTGACTCAGCTTAAGCAGTAGCGGAGCATAGAAGTCACCGAAAAGAGGATTCGAGAGGTAATTAATGAGTCCCTCGCCGATAAAACGTATCACAACGAAAGCCAAACACAGGATAGCTGCGGCGATAAGGATGCCAGGGAAAGGTTTAACTAAAGCATCCTCCAGGTGCTCAAGTGGGGTGTGGTGACGATGGGAGATGGTCTGCACCTGGCCTACGATATCTCCCACGGCTGCCCATCTCTCATCTCGGGTGCGGGGAGGCATTGAGGGTGAGGTAGCTTCCGAAATACGGTAGGCCAGATTCTTTACCCCCTCCCCCGTTATCGCCACCACAGGGACAACAGGCACTCCCAGTAACTCCTCCAGCTTGTTCACATCTATGTGTATCCCACGATGTTTGGTATCGTCCCACATGTTGAGGGCTATTATCACCGGGGTTTTCCTCTCCAGGAGTTCCAGGGTGAGATAGAGATTCCGCTCCAGATTGATAGCATTGACTACATCAATGACAACATCGCCACCATCCTTCACCATCTCAGCTGCTACCTCTTCCGCCCTGGATGTGGGCTCGAGGGTATAGGTGCCGGGGACATCCACCACTTCGTTCGCCTCACCACCCAGCTTCATAAAACCTCTGGTAAACTCCACGGTGGTCCCGGGATAGTTAGAGACAGCTACCCTGATACCTGTGAGTCGGGAGAAGAGGGCACTCTTCCCCACATTGGGGTTGCCCATCAGAAGTATCTTCATCTACTTCTTTAAATCCAGGGCAACTATTATCCTGCTGGCCATGCCAAAGCCAATAGCCACTTGAACACGATCCACCACGATGACCACCGGCCCCCTCATAAATACTGAACTTACCTTGGTTACTATTTTGCCAGGCATTATTCCCAGGGCCTGGAGACGGGTGGTCATCCCACGCCCACCTGAAACTTGAACCACGCGGCCACTCTGCCCCGCATGCATCTGATTCACAGTTACCCAATTTGATCGCTGTGATGGATCGATTTTATTCATAATTTTTCCTCTTCACCTTCCATCCTGGAAACTTTTTCCCACCCTTAACGCCCCACCATAATGATTTTTTGTGTCATTCTCCGACCGAAAGCACCAGCACTTGCACCCATCTTAATCGCTACAATCCTCGCCATATCACCAATTCCAACTTGACTTGCCATCATCGTCATTTGCTCACCCTGATTTTTGTTAGACATGTCTAACTTAATACGGTAATTTTTTTTCTTCCTCCCTATCTTCCCTCCAGACATTCCAGAGGAGGCTTTCCTTGCTCTAGATAATATCTATATCGCTTAGGGAAATTAGCTTCCCCCGGCGGACATACTTCTATGAACTCTATAAATTTAATCATTTGCTCCAAAGTAATTGGACTGATGATATGTTCAATTTTACAGGCATCTTCTTCCGCCGTTTTCTTGCTGATATTCAACCCTTCAGTAAAAAAGCGGCTTAACGCTCTATGACGGCGAATCACATCCTGGGCTGCTCTATCACCCTCAGGTGTGAGCTTTATATCGCCATACCTCTTATGAACTACAAGCCCCTCATCAGAAAGCCTTTCCAGCGCTGCAGTAACGCTGGGCATCTTTACATTCAGTGTGCGGCTAAGTTGTCTTACCTTCACAACTTTTCCATCTCTATGGAGGTTAGCTATCGCCTCAAGATAATCTTCCAGACTCGCGCTATATTTCTTCAACATCTTTTGTTTTACCATTATGAGTTAAAATGTTAGTTAAGTCTAACAAAGTGATTATAAATATCCTCTTTTTGTTTGTCAAGACCATGTGTCAAATCATTTAAGTACCTAACCCAA
>MNYD01000138.1 GCA_001872925.1 Dehalococcoidia bacterium CG2_30_46_19
ACACAATACTTGATTTGTGGTAGGCTTGGTTAGTATTGTGTTCCTGGAATTCATAGGGGGTTAACGATGAAAGCATGTGAAGGACAAATTGGACGGGTTTTTATGATACGGCTCGAGGATGGGGATGTGGTGCCCGAATGTATTGAGCATTTTGCCGAGGAGAACGGAGTATTTGTGGGACATGCTATTTTAGTGGGTGGAATTGGAGCTGGCGATGTTGTTGTTGGCCCGCGGCGTTCAGAAGAAATGCCGCCAACGCCAATGCTCTTGCCCGTTGACGGAGCACATGAGGTGCTGGGGGTAGGCGTACTCGCTCCCGGTGAAGATGGCAAACCGACTCTGCATATCCATGCTGCGCTGGGACGGGCAGGACAAACCATGACTGGATGCCTGCGGTATGGCGTCACGACATGGCTTGTAGGGGAGGTCATCCTCTATGAAATCCTCGGTGCGGACATGGTGCGTATCACGGACGAGCGGAGTGGCTTCGAGCTTCTGGAGACTGGGATCAATCACTGAGAGCTTTTTATTCTAGGGAATGATAACGGATGTCATTGCAAGCCCCTTCGCTTCCTGTCATTCTGAGCCGAAGGCGAAGAATCTCACCTCCGCTCAGGGCAGGCTCCAGCGTGGCAATCTCGTTGAGGGGATATTCAGTGGCATTTGGGGGATAATACCTATCTTGTAGTAGGCTTAATTAGTATTGTGTCCCGAATTCCAATCGTGGCCTTCTAAGAAAGCCCATTTCTTCCTTTCGTTTTGCAATTTCAACCAAGGTCTCGTGCGTATAGTTCTGGAAGAAATTCAGTGAATTGCTGCATTTCTTCTTTATTGTGCTTGCGCAAAGCGCTGCGGTACATTCGAGGCGTTTTTGCTGGGAGTCGGAATGTCGAGCGCATCCGCGTTCCGTAAGATTCCGACTTATACTCATGAACAAGCCAGGCGATGGGCATGTCGTCGTGCCCAAGGATACTGGCTGCCAGGACATGGACGTAAATTGTGGGATAGGAACCGAACTTGATTCCTCCCAGCGGATACGCAAGATATTGGAGATTCCGCCAATCTTCTCTCGAACGAGCTGGGTAGCACCGGCATGCCCGCTCTTGCCCGGTGATACTTCCCATTCAAACGAAATAGGTTATTATAATAAAAAACAAGTAGGGAGAATCTGGTGCGGAGATGAGCGAGCTTTGCAAGACATAGTTCAGCCTCAGAGGAGGAGAGAAGCACTTCCTATTTGCTACAATTACTACAATTAGTTAAATGAAATCAGGTAACAGGAGAAAGACAATAAGGAGAATATCCAAGTATCTTTTAGTTGTAGTGGTTGCTTTGGCCTTGGGAGTTGGTTCTGCCTTATTGGGAGTTGGCCTTGTGACTGAAAAGGACTTAATTAGAAATGGAGCATGGTATACCGGTCTTACATACGGCAGTGAGCAAGCTGGGATGTATACCAGGGCTGCAGTTGCTATTGAGTGGCTTTTTGCACTTAACAGATCTGAGGTGATTTACTACATGGCAGATACTGACGATGCTGGACAGCTACTTCGATCCAGTTGTGACTACAGAATTGAAGGTAGTAGTCTTGATGCGTATGCTTCTTGGTGGAGCATCACGGTATATGGCGCTGATAATTTTTTGATCCCCAACGAGCAAAACCGCTATTCCTACACCAACAAAAATATCGAGTATGACGAGGACGGGAAATTTACCATTTTTTTGTCCTCAACTCCTAAAACGGGCAACTGGCTCCCTGCGGGTAATCAAAAGAAAATCACTCTTGCTCTGCGCATGTATAATCCCGCACCATCTGTTTATGAGAACCTCGATACTATTGAACTGCCCCATATTATAACGGAGGAATGTAAATGAAAAACTGGATAAAATTGATAGTGATAACGCTTTTATTAGCTGCTGTGATTCATGTAGCTACAGTTGCAGTGTTACCGTACGGCATTACACTTTATACCTTGCTAGGTATGCAGCACAGGACACCTGGCGGCCAGATGAACATGATATATCAGGCGCCTCCTACAACAGCCGATAGCAGAGATGTGGTTAGACCCTCCCCTGACCTTCTATACTCCATTTGCGTTTATGAGGTAAGCGATAAGCCGCTTCATATCGTTGCTCCAATACCTGATGACACCTATTGGTCAATGTCGTTTTACGCAATGAGCACAGATAATTTCTTTGTTGTGAATGACCGAACCGCTAAATCAAACCCGGCTGATATACTTCTGGTTGGGGAAAACATGCCTTACCACGATACTGGAAATTCAGAGGTGGTCATTGCCCCAAGCAACATGGGTGTTATCCTCTTTCGCATTCTCGTTACGGATGGTTACGGATGAAAGTAAATTAAATGACCTGATGCAAGTTCAGGAACAGGCATACTGCAGCCTGGTTGATTGAAAAAAAGGGCAAACAGAAGAGAACGATTTTATGGTATTACAAATTGGTTGTTGTGCATTTGGTGACTTTTTTAACATAGTATCAGCCGCTTACATTGCTTATTTTACAGATTTCTGTGGGCTCTACGAGTACGCTACACAGTTCGCTGCAGGAATTTTCAATCCCGCTTGAATTAACAATCCGATGAATTGCTATTCCTGCGAGCAATTTTAAGTTAATGGTGGTTTCTTATCAGCCCAGGGGCATGCCTTCTCAAAAGCCGCTGATGCCCGAATCACTGTAGCCTCATCGTATCGCCTCCCCACAATCTGCAATCCCACGGGTAATCCCTCTTTGGTGAATCCACAGGGGACAGTAGCCGCAGGTTGCCCCGTGAAGTTAAACGGAAGCGTGAAGCAAGGGATGGCAGTGGGGCTGATGTCTTGTCCATCTATCTTGGTGGGACCCAGAGGGGTCTCTACATCAAAGGCAGTTATGGGCATGGTGGGGGTGAGGAGAAAGTCGTAGTTTTCAAATATTTGGTGAATTTTAGCCCAGAGGTCCTCTCGATGAAATTGGGCCATAGCCATGTCTCGCGATGTAAAAGTGTCAGCCATTGGGATAAAAGGTTTATAAACGGAATACATCACCTTCTCCCATTCCTCCCTGCGCTGTTCCACAGCAGCAGCTGTTTCACAGATTTCTAAAACCAGCCAGTCAGACTCGATATTAAGGAAATCAATGGTAATTTCCTCCACCTTACACCCTAAATCTTCAAATTGCCGAGCAGCCTTCCGGGTAATATCTCTCACCTCTGGCTCCACTACGGCATAGCCCAGATTGGGACTCCAGGCAGCTTTACAACCTTTCACACCACCCTTGACAGCCTTTATAAGGTCCATTTCCTGGGTAGGGAGGGAGAAGTGGTCTCGCTCATCAGGCCCGGCCATGACAGATAGCATCAATGCGCCATCCGCCACAGTCCTGGTCAGGGGCCCTTCTGCAGCCAGCGTCTCCCAACCATGAATGGCGGGTTGACGGGCTACCCGACCAAACTGAGGTTTTAGCCCATAAACGCCGCAAAAGCTTGAAGGAATGCGGATAGAACCACCTCCATCGTTCCCGTGGTGCAGAGGACCTAACGCGGCAGCCGCCGCAGCCGCTGCACCGCCGCTGGAGCCCCCAGGGGTCTTGGTTAAATTCCAGGGATTTCTGGTTGGGCCGAAAACGGGATTGTCGGTATTAGCAATAAGGCCAAATTCCGGAGTGTTGGTCTTGCCCAAAATAATCGCTCCTGCGGCTTTCAATTTTTCCACAAAGGCACAGTCTTCATCGGGGATGAAATGTTCATAGAGTTTCGAACCGAATGTAGTCCGGATCCCTTTGGTAAAGACGAGGTCCTTGATAGAAACTGGCACCCCATGCAGAGGCCCAAGAGCCTTTCCCTTCATCACGGCGTCCTCGGCTGCCTTAGCTGCGCTGCGTGCCGCCTCAGCCGTGAGAGTCACGTAGGCATTAATCTTGGGATTGATTTTTTCGATACGGTCCAGGATGGCATCTATTACTTCTACCGGAGAAAGTTTTTTCTGTTTGATGGCTGCTGCCATCTCCGTGGCGGGCATGAAACAAAGCTCTTCGTTTTTCATAACAACCTCCTCGTTTTTATACTATATGTATATTTTTAAAGTTTAGCATAGATTCATTTATAGTATATACTATGACTTTGCAGCAAAGGTATCTTGAAACTCGGGACAAACTACATATTTGCGTTCTAGCGCGTTCAATCTCATGCCGGACAGAGGTACCAATTTTGGGATAAGTGCCATAGTAAGAGATTGTTTAGCAACCCATCCTCCTGACCCCCTTCCCTTAGCAAGGGAAGGGGG
>MNYD01000032.1:0-213 GCA_001872925.1 Dehalococcoidia bacterium CG2_30_46_19
CACGACCCTAAAGGGTCGCACTACGGAGCTAATCGAGGAAAACAGGCTTTTATTCATAGAGAAATGGCATGGATAGCTGAGCAGTTGGCACGGTGAGCATTGGCATTGGCGCTGTTCTGGTGATTGTAGTCATAGTGCTCATCTTCAGGACACGTCGGGTGTAATACCCTCACCTTATTTCTCTCCCTTCCAGGGAGAGAAAAGGAAAAGGGG
>MNYD01000032.1:237-4375 GCA_001872925.1 Dehalococcoidia bacterium CG2_30_46_19
ATTATGCTATTGAAAATGGTACTTCGTCATTGCCAGGTGTGATACAATAACCCTGAACTAGATTCAGGGGAGAGGTGAACATGAGTATCTCTAAAGAGAAAATAAGGTTTACCTACCAGGACTATCTTTGCCTTCCCGATGATGGCAAGAGGTATCAGGTAATAGAAGGAGAGGTTTATAGGGTTCCAGCACCAACACCGTATCATCAACGCATTCTATTGAAACTGGTAAGATTACTCAGCGAATTTGTCGAAAAATATGGGTTAGGGCAGGTTTACTGTGCGCCTTGCGATGTGATTCTGTCTCCGGAGGATATAGTCCAGCCTGACATATTTTTTATTTCGACACAAAGGGAAGACATCATCACCGAAAGGAATATCCAGGGGGTGCCAGACCTTGTGGTGGAAATCCTCTCCCGGCCTAGTGCCAAGCTGGATAGAACTCTGAAAGCTGGGCTGTATCAGAGATTTGGGGTAAAGGAATACTGGCTGGTTGGCCCGGAAGAGAAGCAAATAGAGGTTCTAACACTCAAAGGTGAGAGATATGAGAGCGCGGGGATTTATACTGTTGCCGAGCATTTTGAATCTCCCCTGCTAAAGGGGTTCAGGGTAAAGGCAGAGGAGATATTTTAAGCTTCGCTGGCAGCGAGGGTAACTACACAGCCTCTGTGTCATTCCGAACTTGTTTCGGAATCTCAGTGAGCTTCAAAGATGCTGAAACAAATGTCCATAGATCACCAGTGTCTTATCTCTGGTAAGAAGCGATAAGGATTATTTCTGCTTCCTGAGCTGGCTTCTCTGCTGAAGGATGGATGAGAAAACCAAACATCACCTTTATGACATCTCCGCTGATATGAGGTAGCAGAGGGGAGATCTGGCGGACAAATCTTCTTACCTCACGGTCGTATATCCTTGATTTCGCCTCGCCGATAATGGTGACCTTTTTGCCATTCCTTTTGCCCTCGCCATAAAGGTTTACCTCAAGCTCCCTGCCGTCAAGAGAGAAGAATCTTCTCTCAAGTTCCTTCTTCAGCGAAATGTTGAAATGCCTCTCAAGGTAGCCAGGCAGCACCACCTTAGCCACATCCTCGAGGCCGAATCCTATAGTGGTACTCAGGGCGCCCACCTCTTTTGCCAGGTGACTCTGGATGTGCACCAGTTTCTCCAGTGCTTGCTCAACCCTGCCCAGTCTCTCTTCACTCCTTGCCTGCGCCTCAGTAAGGCGGTCGAAACTTTCCCTTGTTACCCGGATATCGCGGAGCTTATCCTCGACAATGGCAGTAATCGTCTGATACATCTCCGCAGTGACACCGCTTCTCTCCATTTTCCTGCTCCGCTATCTTAGCACCATGGTAACATATTGTCTAGCGGGTGACAAATGTAGTGCGAGGCTTTAGCCTCGTGCTGCACGACCCTAAAGGGTCGCACTACAAAATTTGTTACCGTAGCAAATGCGGGGCAAAAAGGAGCAATGCGCCCAGGATAAGTAGTATTGCCCCGCCGATTGGTTTGGAATATTTGGCATATCTGTCTCCCAGACTGGAACTCATAGCGAAGGCGGCGGCACCGAAGATAATGAGGTCATCAAGCATAAAAAAGAAATCGTAGAGCAAGATGTAGCCATAATATTTCAAAGTGGCAAGATGGCTCAAAGATAGAGCGTAAGTGAAAATTGCCGGAAGTGCTGATGAACAGACGAATTCAATGGAATTTACCACAAAAGCAAGAGCTACAATTCCGGCGACTGTTCCCAGGGTTAAGGGGGAAAAGACCACCTTCTCCATTCTGGTCATAGTCTTCTTTCTCGATTCCTCGTCGCCGACTTTACAGACAACCGCTCCTTTTGTTTTTATGACTTCCCTTACATTTAGTATCCCGGCGCCCAGGGCGACAAGTCCAATTAATATCATCACCGGTCGGGAATAGCCGATTAGCAGGAAAGCATTAAGCCAGGCTGTCATAAAGAGGAAGTAGAGAGCTCCGGAAGCAAAAACAAAGGAACCAACAAGCAGCCATATCCTCTTTCTATCCCTTAGGGTCATTATTAAGGATATGAGGTAGACAAGCACCCACATGGCACAGGGATTGAAGCCATCAACAATTCCCAGAATTACTGCCAAACTGGGAAGGGAATAGTCGGAGACCCTTATTTTTCCCAGGATAGGCAATGTTATTTCATCCCGGGGCTTTTGCCCTGAACTCGTTTCAGGGCTGTTTTGCGGGCAATTTCCTGCCAGGCATTGTTGTAAGGCTTCTTCAATTGCCTTGCCGCTGGTTTCTTTTGAGTCCCAGCCCATGAAGACTTGTCCCCCAAAGATGGTTATAGGGTAGCTTGGTTCATCCTCCCTCCCTGAGTCTGCCAGCATCTGTGATAATAGCTTGCGTTCCTCTGGCTTTGTGGCGTCATGGGAAATGAACTGGATGGAATAAGAATATTTGCTGACTAGTTCGGCATTAAATGGCTTCTGCTCTTCGCAGTGGGAACAACCGGTAAGATAAAAAAAGTGAACCTCAAAGCCTTCGCCGGTAGTCGGTTTTGCCGCTTCTTGACCGGTAAATAAGAGTACCGCCCCCAGGATGATTAGAGATAGGACTAAATATCTCTTGAAAAGGTCCTGATAAATTTTTCTCCAAAAATTAGTCACGGCAATTGAAATTCTAACTCTAGCAATGAGAAAGTAGCAAACCACCACCCTGAGATTGTTTATTTTGTCACCCTGAGCGATAGCGAAGGGTCTAGATTCCTCGCTTCGCTCAGAATGACAACTTGTGGTTGAGTTTGCCAGTCGCCGTTGATATACTAATTGGTGATGTATAGTTCCTCTCCCTTCAAGGGAGAGGGATTTTATACGACATTATGCGGAAGACTATAATATGAGGAGAGTGGATAATTATCTCAGGCTAAACGGCAAGTATCTAGAGGAAGCTCGATTCCTGTTGGAGAAAGGTGATTATGTCCAGGCTTCGGAAAAATTCTGGGGTGCTGCTGCTGAAATTGTTAAAGCTGTAGCAGCAAGAAGAGGCATGGACATTAAATCCCACAGAGAGTTCTTTGAATTTGTAGCTAAACTGAAGGACGAACTTAATGACTCCGAGCTCCCGCGCCTTTTTTCTCTGGCATCAGCCCTTCATCAGAATTTCTACGAGGATTGGCTACCTCCGGAAACAGTAAGAGATCATGGCAAAGCCGTGGAAGAGTTGGTGAAAAGGCTGACAGTAAAGTAAACGGTTGCAAAGTATTTACTTTTTGGGAATATTTCGTTTATAATATAGTAACATGTCATTGCAAGGGGTTATATTTAGCCTGGCTATTTTAGCGCTCATTTTCTTTCCGAGTTGTTCTCCGCTGGCTATTCGCCCCCCGTTTATCACTAACCCTGAACCAAACAATCCCTCACCTACTGCTAACCCCAACCATCCGCCAGTTATTGAGGAGCTAGTCGTCACAGAAAAGGAATCCGAATCCTCTTCCAAATCCCTTTCCGAGCAAAAGGATAGAATCTTAACGGGCAGGACTTGCGAGATTGAATGTCTCGCTTCTGACCCAGACACCGATGACAAGCTGAGCTATGAGTGGATGGCTGATGCTGGTAAGATTACTCCTGAGGGCGGCGTCGCTAACTGGACAGCGCCGGTCACAAGTACGTCTGTTGCGGCTACTGTTACCGTAAAAGTGTCTGATGGCAGAGGTGGTGTGGCTAGTAAAGATGTACTTTTTACCGTGGTGACTTGCACCTGCTCACTTTAATGAGGTGAAGAATGCCACGGGTTTGATTAGGAGGGTGTTTAAAAATGTAGTGCGAGCCCTGAACTTGATTCAGGGTAGCCTCGTGCACGACCCTAAAGGATCGCACTACGAAAATCCTGGAGGTAAAGATTGTTAAAACTGAATGAGGCAAATCTAGTCCTGAACTTAATTCAGGATTAAACAGCCTAAGGTATGATAAGGAGGTAAATTAAATGAAGTTAGTATCTCGATTTATTATTGCTCTAGCCCTATGCTTTATAGCTCTTCCTGCTCTCACCATTCCTGTTCAAGCCCTGGAGCCGACGATAGACCTCTCTGACACTTCGGGTTATGTTGGCGATGAAATTTGGGTGTATGGCGCAGGTTTTACCGACTATATTCACGAGAACCT
>MNYD01000084.1 GCA_001872925.1 Dehalococcoidia bacterium CG2_30_46_19
TAAAAAAGGAAATAAGGTCAGGAATCAAAACGTGCTGCTTGGATGAGATTATGGCTGAAGAGTTGAAGGTAAGGAACGTTAAATCTTCCTTCAAGGGTTATCAAGATTTCCCAGCTAATTTATGTGTTTCAGTGAACAATGAAGTAGTTCATGGCATTCCTGGTGAGCGAGTATTAAAGGAGGGAGATATCGTTTCTCTAGATACAGGGCTCATTTTTGAAGGCTTTCATTCTGATTCAGCCATAACCGTTGGTGTCGGGGGAATAACCCCGCAAGCTAAGGATCTCATAATGATTACCAAGAAAAGTTTGGAACTAGGCATTGCCCAAGCTAAGCCTGGTGCACACATTGGCGATATTTCAGCTGCTATACAGGATTATGTTGAGTCCAGGGGGTTCTCTGTAGTTAGGGAGTATACCGGACATGGGATAGGTCGAGAATTACACGAAGAACCTCAAGTACCTAATTTTGCTTTCGGAAAAGGTCCTTTACTCCGCAAAGGCATGACTTTGGCTATTGAACCCATGGTTAATGCCGGGGATTGGCATACTAAGCTGGCACCCGATCGGTGGACAGTGCTAACTGCTGACGGAAGTCTCTCAGCACATTTTGAACACACCATTGCTATTACTGATAGTGGGGGTGAAATACTCACCAAGTATGGCTAAAAAGGAAAGAATAGAGGTCGAAGGTAAGGTAATTGCATGTTTGCCTAATACTATGTTTCGTGTCGAACTAGCTAATGGGCATATAGTTTTAGCTCATATTTCAGGCAGGATGAGAAAGCATTATATTAAGATATTACCCGGGGATAGGGTACTGGTAGAACTTTCTCCTTACGATTTGACCAGGGGTAGAGTTACTTATCGAATTGGATAAGATTCACATGTGTTTTTGACAAGCATTCAATGTTCTCTTATAATAAAGTTTTGTTTTAATATGAATTTGAGATGAAAGTAAGTTCTTCAGTTAAGCCTCGTTGTAGCAAATGTAAAATTGTTCGGCGTAAGGGCAGAGTTAGGGTTATTTGTGTGAACCCAAGGCATAACCAAAGGCAAGGTTAGTAGATAACTAATGGCGCGCGTTGCTGGTGTGGATCTTCCTAAAGAAAAAGCGGTTAGTATCGGGTTACGCTATATTTATGGCATTGGGCCTACATTAAGCCAGCATATCTTGGCTGCTGCTGAGATTAACCCCGGTATTAAAGTCAAAGATCTTACCGAAGAGCAGGTTGTTCGAATTCGTGATATCGTGGATAAGAAATACAAAGTGGAGGGTGAGCTTCGGAGGGAAATACAGTCTAACATAAAGCAATTAATTGAAATTGGCTCATGGCATGGTATTAGACATCGTATGAATTTGCCAGTTCATGGACAAAGGACACGCACTAATGCCCGTACTAGGAAGGGTTTACGGAAGACAGTAGCAGGTAGAGGACAAAAACGCGGTTTAAGTAAGAAGTAAAATGCCAAAGAGAAAAAAAACCAAAGCAAGAAGAACACATCGTGGAATCAGCGAGGGGAGAGTTTATATTCAGTCTACCTTCAATAACACTATAATCACTGTGACTGATTTGAAAGGTGATGTTATTGCTTGGGGAAGTGCGGGTAGTGCTGGATTTAAGGGCTCCAGGAAGGGCACTCCTTATGCTGCTCAGTTAGCTGCACAGAAGGCAGCGCGGCAAGCAATAAGTGATGGTTTGCGACAGGTTGAGGTTTACATTAAAGGACCTGGTAGTGGACGAGAGGCGGCTATTCGCACATTACAGGCTTCGGGGCTTATTGTTACTAGCATTAGGGATGTAACCCCGATTCCGCACAATGGTTGTCGTCCACCTAAAAAGAGAAAGGTATAGAATGGCGCGTTATACAGGACCCACATGTCGTTTGTGCCGTTATCTTGGTGAGAAGTTAATGCTTAAAGGGGAGAAATGTTTCACTCCAAAGTGCCCTTTAGAGAAAAAGAACAGCTCTCCAGGGGAACATTCCTTGAGCAGTCGACGCCGTAGGATTACAGAACGCGGGCTTCAACTGCGTGAGAAACAGAAAGTTCGGTTTAGTTATGGAATCTTTGAGCGGCAATTTCGCAAGTTTTTCCGGGAAGCGCAGAGAGCTCGAGGCATTACCGGTGAAAATTTACTAATATTGCTGGAAAGACGGTTAGATAATGTGGTTTATCGCTTAGGTTTTGCTAGTTCACGTGCCCAAGCCAGACAAATAGTTCGGCATGGTCACATACTTGTTAATGGGCATAAGGTGGATATGCCAACCTATCTAGTGCGTCCAGACGATGTCATTGCTTGGCGAGAGAGCAGCACTAAAACTGGATATTATGAAAAGCTATCCGAGGAGATTAAGGGAAGGACTATCCCTGGTTGGCTAAGCTTAGATGAAGAAAATGTGGTGGGCAAAGTTTTAACATTGCCTACCAAGGATGACCTCGATGCTAAATTCGATGCAAAAGTTATCGTTGAATACTACTCAAGATAATTCAATTAAGTTGCCTATTCCCAGCGCTAAGTGTATTGAGACGGTAAACAATTATGGCAAATTTCTTGCTGAGCCATTAGAGCCCGGATATGGCATCACTTTAGGTAATGCCCTTCGTCGTGTGCTCCTCAGCTCCTTGCCTGGGGCTGCAGTAACCTGGGTTAGGATTGACGGAGTTCAGCATGAATTTTCACCGATCCCTCATATCAAGGAGGATGTCATTGAATTCCTGTTAAACGTCAAACAAATAAGATTCCGTCCTCTATCCTATCAACCGGGTATGTTGTTTTTAGATGCAGTAGGAGAAGGGAAAGTTTATGCTGGCAATATTGAACCGTCAGCAGATTTTCAGATTGCTGATCCTGAACTCTATTTGGCTACTCTAGATTCTCCTGAAGCTAAGCTTCACGTAGAATTTAATATAGAGTTAGGTCGAGGGTATTTACCAGCGGGACCCGCCAAAAACTTACCTGTAGGAGCACTGTCGGTAGATTCTATATTCACACCAGTGTACAAGGTCAATTTTTCAGATGAGACTATTAACCCTGGTAGAGAGGGAAGTCCTGAAAGACTTATTTTAGAGGTTTGGACTGACGGTACTATATCTCCAAGCGAGGCAGTGAGCCAAGCTGGGGCTATCTTAATCGCCCAGTTTTCTCCGTTCAAGGAGCTCATTCCCCTGGAGGAGAAAGAAGCCAAACCGGTTATTGGTTTGACATCTAGCGTTGAGTTTGATGTCTCTATAGGAAAACTAGGGTTATCTACCCGTAGTTGCAATAGTTTATCTAGGGCCGGAATTTTGACTCTAGGGCAACTTATAGAGAAAAATAAAGAGGGCTTACCACCACTTCCTGGCTTAGGGGCGAAATCTCAAAAAGAGCTGAATACACTGCTAGCAAGTTTAGGGTTTCCGGTAAAGGAAAAGAAAAAGAAAAGGGAAAAAAGAGGATGAGGCATAAGATAGCGGGACGCAGGTTAAGTAGACCAACAGGGCATCGATGGGCACTGTACCGAAATCAAGTAGCCGACTTGTTAACTCATGGAAAGATTACCACTACTGAGGCTAAAGCCAAGGAGCTTCGTAGCTTAGCTGAGAAAATGATTACCTTAGGGAAAGATGGTAGTCTTGCTTCAAGGCGTCGTGCCTTAGCATTTATTACCGATAAAAAGGTAGTCGAAAAGCTCTTTAATGAAGTTGCTCCAATGTATTCTGGCCAAGCGGGAGGCTATACACGGTTAATTAAATTGGGACGACGTGTGGGGGATAATGCTCCCTTAGTACAGATCCAATTAATTAAGTAGTGGCTCTTACAAAATATGTTTTAGTTGTAGAATATGATGGTACAAAGTATTATGGTTTTCAATGGCAACCTGGATTGCCCACTATTCAGGATGAAGTGGAGAAGGCTATCAAGAAATTTTGTGGTCAGAGCAGTCGAGCTGTAGCTGCTAGCAGGACTGATGCTGGAGTGCATGCTAAAGGGCAAGTAGTAAGCTTTTGGGCAAAAGAAGGATTATCCACCATAACGATGACAAAGGCGTTAAATTATTATCTTCCCAGAGATATAGCAGTCAAGGCAGCCTACCGAACCAGTGATGATTTTAATGTCAGGCAGGATGCTTTGAGTAGGGAATATTGCTACTATATCCTGAATAGTGAATCTCGGGCTCCATTAAGCGAAGGATTTGTTTTACACGTCCCGGGAACACTAGACATGAAACCGATGAATAAAGCATGTCAGCTTATTCTTGACAGTCATGATTTTAAATCGTTTACCACCTTTCTGAATAATTCAAGGAACACAGTGCGTAACGTTTATAAGGCAGAAGTTAGGAGGAAAGAGAATTTAGTTATTTTTCGGATGATAGCCGATTCATTTCTTCCTCATCAAGTGCGCAATACTGTCGGGCTTTTA
>MNYD01000007.1 GCA_001872925.1 Dehalococcoidia bacterium CG2_30_46_19
CAATTGCAAGAGCTGGTGGAGCAACTAAAGGTAGGTCCCCGTGGAGCTCGAGTAACAGAGGTGGAAACAAGCTGGTCAGGCTACTCAGGGGAATTCGACAGCTTTGAAGTAAGATATTGAGGTTGTTTATTTGTCATTGCGAGGAGCGCTAGCGGTTGCGAGGCGTAGCCGAAGCAAACTGGAGCATGAGATTCCTCGTTTCACTCGGAACAAGCTCTGCAATCTCAGAGGTGGGCATGAGATTGCCACGCTTCGCTCGCAATGACAGAGGGGAGTTGCTAAACAATCTCATATTGAAGATTGACAAAATCTGTGATTAGGGATAAGCTGGGAAGTTGTAGGAAAGGAGTTGGGATATGAGACCGCCTGGACCGCTTGAGATAGGGCTTATTTTAGTTATTGTGCTTATCATCTTTGGTGCTGGGAAGCTACCTCAGGTTTTTCGTTCTGTAGGTGAGGGGATAAGAGAGTTCCGTAAGGCGAAGGAAGGCGAGTTTGACGAGGATAAGCCAGCAGAGAAACCGAAGAGGCGGAAAAGCACCACGAAAAGCTAAATTCCTCTACGTGAGGGAGTGCCACATATGGGTTTCTGGGAAGTAATCGTTATTTTGTTCCTTGCCTTTATTTTTGTTGGACCTCAAAAGGTGCCTGAAATAGCCAGGGAGCTGGGCAAGGGGGCTCGCTGGCTCAAGAAAAATTATACCGACTTCAAGGTAGCCATTACCAAAGAAGTTGATGGGGTTAATACTGATAGGGTAGCTATTACCAAAGAAGTTGATGGGGTTAATACTGATACCGAACGGTGGGACAAGACAAAAAGCTGAGTATCACCGAACATCTCCTGGAGCTGCGCAGTCGCTTAATTAAATCAGTAATAGCTCTGTGTGTGTGTATCGGAATCTCTATTCCCTTAGCGCATTATGTCTTCGATATCCTGAAATCACGGGCGCCAGGGATAGATCTGGTGTTCATAGATGTCACCGAGATGCTTGGCACCTATATGAAGGTTGTTTTTTACTGTGGTATAGCCCTGTCTCTGCCTTATCTTATTTATCAATTGGTGAGGTTTCTTTCCCCAGCGATGACGGACAAGGAAAAGAGATATCTCTATTTCTCAATGCCGCTGGTCGTTCTCCTGTTTGTCGCTGGCGTTTGCTTTGCCTATTTTATCTTTCTTCCCCCGGCGCTCAATATTTTACTTCACTTTGGCGGCGATATCGCCCGACCAATGATAGACGTAAGCAGCTATGTCAGCGTTCTGGTGAGGCTGCTACTCGCTGTGGGATTGGTGTTTGAAATGCCCCTGGTCATCACCCTGCTTGCCAAGCTGGGCGTGGTTAGCCCTCAGAAGCTTGCTAAAGGCCGGAAGTGGGCGGTATTGGCAGCATTCGTTCTCGGCGCCGTTATCACTCCTACCGTGGACCCTGTTAACCAGACGTTGATAGCCGCCCCGATAATTGTTCTTTATGAGCTGAGCATCTGGCTGGCTAAACTGGTGTATCCCCGGAAAGCCGTGGCACCTTCTCCTGCCAGCAACGAGTGAGGGAGAGTGTCATCGGGAACTCCTTTCCCACCCGTCATTGCGAGCGAAGCGTGGCAATCTCGGTGGGGCATTAGATTGCTTCGGCACTGACGTGCCTCGCAATGACAGAAGGGAGGCATAATTGCGAGGCCCTTCGCCCATTGTCATTGCGGTGAGCCAAAGCCCTGAATGTAGTGAAGGGGAAGCGTGGCAATCTCATCAACCTCCCTCGCCTTTTAATTTAACCGGGGAAAAGTGGGCTAATTCACACAATCTGAGGCAGGGACTTGACTCGTGCCGTTATTTTTTGCTACAATAATAGAAAAGGATAAGGAGGTTGGGCATGATAAGGATACAAGCCTGGTTATGCCGATGGATGTTTCCTGATCCAGGCTCTCCGCCAGCGTAGGAAGGCGTGGAGTCTGGTAAGTGCGTAACATGCGCTGGTGGGGAGCTTTGGGAAGCCCCGAGCTCTTCGCTGTAATATAGGGCTCTTAATAGAGCAACGGCTACTCAGCCGAAAAGTGAATGGGAGAGTAGGGGTGATGCTAAAATTGAATAGGAAGATTGGAGAGGAGCTTTAATGACTAAAGCTCCTCTCCTTATGTAGAGAATGGTGGGCTAACTCCACATTTCCCACCTGTCATTGTAGGCCTACTTTCCCCGTTGTTATTCTGCACCTATTTCCTGCCTGTCATTGCGAGCGAAGCATAGCAATCTCAGAAAAGTCTCCTCTCCCTTGATGGGAGAGGAATAACGGGGTCCCCGAAAATTCACAGAATTTTTGGGGTAAAATAAGGTGAGGGTGAATTCCCCCCTCCCTCTAACTCCCTCCCGCCATATTTGCCCGGGAGAATCCGCGGGGATTGCGGAGCTTGTTCCGAGTAAAACGAGGAATCTCGCTCGAGTTTGCTTCGTCGCTGCTGCTCCTCGCAATGACAGGGAAGGGGATGTGTCATTCTGACCCTGAACGAAGTGAAGGGGAAGAATCTCATGGTATTCAGGACAGGTTCTGCGAAGCAATCTCAGCAACTCTCGCCTCTTAACCGTGAGAGGCTAGTTGCACATTCTGACATTTCGTTAACATTGCTAAAATACTTGACAAATTACTATATTAGTAATATAGTAATTTCATACAAAATAAGGAAATTTTTCCATGAGGGTTGCTCGAACTGCCAGATTTAAGAAAGCATGGAAACATCTTAATGAAGAGGAGAAAGCGATAGCTCGTAAGGCAATCAAAAACCTGGCAATGGACATTCGATATCCTGCTCTCAGGACAAAGAAAGTAAAGGGAACGGAATATATTTGGGAAGCCAGGGTAAGTCATTCACTGAGGATGACTTTCCAAATTGAGAGGGATACAATCCTCTTGCGTAACATTGGACGCCATGATGAAGCACTGGAGCGACCTTAGGAGGTGATGAAAATGCCGGCGTATAGCAAAGTTACCAGGCATGGGCAAGTTACCCTTCCAGCATCTGTGCGTAAGGAACTCGGGATTGAGGAAGGTGACTTGGTCGAAATTGAAGTGGTAGATGACAGGGCAGTGCTAATGCCAAAGAAATTAGTGGACAAGAGCCAGGCCTACTTTTGGACCAAAGGATGGCAGGAAGCTGAAAGGGAAGCTAACGAGGATATCAAGGCTGGACGCGTCAAGACTTTTGCCTCAGTTGATGAGCTAGTCAAAGACTTAGAGCAAGAATAATACTTCCTCATGGGGGAAGCGTGGCAATCTCATCAGCTTCCCCGCCTCTTAATTTACGGGAGAGGCTGTGCTAACTGACCCAATCTGGCGGAATGTTGATGAAGAACTAATCCTCGAAAGGGGATTGAAACAGGTTGCTGTAGGGGGTTGGGGCGGAGGGAGGGCGGACAGTCGGTGGAGAACTAATCCTCGAAAGCGAATTGGAATGTATTAGCAACAAATTCCCCTTTGCTTTTCCATTCGCTGGCTGCAAAGGGAAACATTAAAGGGGGAATTAGTCAAGCTGGGTTGAAACGCCTTATTTTTGCGAAATTTTAAAGGGAAACTTGGCAAGATTAGAAGAAGCGTGACCCCTCCGAACGGGGTTTGAAAGTTCGCTCTCCTGGCTTGCTTCTTAATCTACATGAGGGACTGGGTTAGGTCACACAATTTGGCTAAATGTTAGATTAGTCACTGCCTGGGGTCATGGTTCGAATCCAGTACGGTGGAGCACATTAACATATATACACGAATGCTCATTCTATATGCTCCATGAGCTGTATGTGGTTTGTCTCTAATGTCTAAGTGTTATGAAGTTGACGGATGAATATGAAGATTGTATAATAGCTAAGTATTTTATTAATTAGAACTTAATTATATTTAGAGGTACCTATGCTGGACAGGAAAGAACAAATTGGAGAGCTTCGCGCGGACCTTAACGCGTTAAGGCGCATGATAATGAGATATAAGGGCCCTTATCTTAAGCAGAGAAACCTCACCTATACTCAAGCGTGGGTTCTACATGTTGTGAAGGAACATGATGGTATCAGAGTAAAAGAGATTGCTGACTTGCTCGGAATTACTAGCAGCGCGGTAACACAACTGGCAGATACACTGGTCAAAAGGGGTTACCTGAGTAGAGAAAGGAGCCCTGAAGACCGCCGTGCCCTGAAAGTCAGGCTTTCTGACCAAGGCAAAAAGCAAGTTGATGTACCACAGATGAAAAACCTGGAAAAGCTGTTTGATGTTTTTGATGATGAGGAGCTTTTG
>MNYD01000070.1 GCA_001872925.1 Dehalococcoidia bacterium CG2_30_46_19
CTCTACCTGAGTTTAAAGAGCTACTGCATACATTAGACAACTGGCGAGAGGAGATACTGAATTACTTTAGTTACCCGATAACCAATGGCTTTGTTGAGGGCAAGAATAATCGTATTAAGACCATAAAGAGGCTGGCTTATGGCTATCGGAACATGGGTAACTTCCGGCTGAGGATATTGGTAACTAACTCCAAAGGAGCAGGGTCATAATTTTCACACTTATTGACGTAGAACCTTTCACATTATGTTCTTGTGCTAGCTTCACTACATAATTATTAGCGTCCTCGGCACTTTCAGCCTCGTAGACCACAGCGACAACATTGCTAGCTACTGACTTAAATTGCTCTACCAGTTCTGGAGTTGACGTTGCAACCAATTTTAACCTCGGTTTGCAAGCTCCATGCCCTTATTGAAGGCTAGCATATTGGCGTCGAGTTTCTCTTTAGGAACGCTTTCTCGCAGTATCCGTTCCAGCGATTCCTTATCTAAAGGTAGGATGCCAGAGCCAATCAGAGTACCAATGAGTATCATATTGGCGAAGACAGGGTCACCTAATTTCGCTGCTTCATCAGTAGCATCTATCAGCCATAATCTAGCTGATAATCCTTTGATAGCCTCCGCGACTTTATCCAGGCTTGGGTATTCCATTCCAACGGCATATACCAGCCTGGAGTTGGTTATGGTGATAACATCCGAGTTTCCGAATTGCTGCAATATTCGCAGGGTTTCCACCGGTTCCATGCCAAGGATAATATCAGCACGCCCATTAGGGATGAAAGGGCTATACTGGCTTTCCCGTGAGATTCTCAGATGGCTCATAACGCTGCCGCTCCGCTGGGATGCACCATATGTTTCCCCGATGGTCACGAAATAACCTTGTCTTACAAAGGCTTTACCGATAAGCAGTGAGATCATCACATTTCCCTGCCCACCAACACCGGCAATAATTAAATTGAGTGGGTCTTTCGTTAGCGTCTTCATAATCACACTGCCTCCTTAATAATAGCTTCCTGCGGGCATATGTCGGCACATATGCCACAGCCGGCACAGATAACTTCATCTATCTTAGCCTTTCCGGCATCCTTATCCCATATCAGTCCTGGGCAACTAAACGCGCTGGTACACAATCTATTACAGCCACATGCTTCCCCCAAGCACTTATCAGGGTCAACATGTACCTTGTAGAGAGGTTTCTTCTCCCTCCTTGCTCTCACCAACTCGCACTCGCGTCGCATTATTACCACTCTAGGGCCTCCGTTTTCAGCTATCATTTTTAGTAGCGTTGCTGTGGCATTCTCAAGGTCAAACGGGTCACAGACATCAACTTGCACTCCTAACGAATGGCATAAATCCTCTATATCTACAACTCTTGTTGTCTCTCCCATAGCGGTTATTCCTGTTCCAGGATGAGGCTGGAAGCCAGTCATAGCAGTGGCGCTATTATCTAAGATGACAAGGGTAAAATTCGAGTGGTTATAGACACCATTTATTAGTGCTGGAATTGTGGCATGAAAAAAAGTAGAATCACCGCACACAGCGAGCACTGGCTGGTTAAAGCCAAATTGTGCTAACTTTCCCAATCCATTAGCTACCCCAGCACCTGCTCCCATACAATACATTGTTCGCTCTTGAAAGAAGCCAGCAGGACCTATGGCCATGGAATAGCAGCCAATGTCACCGGTAACGAACCCGTCTCGTCCATCCAGCCTGAGTGCGTTTTTGATTGCCCAGAAAGTAGCCCGGTGAGGACAACCAGGACAGAAGGTCATAATTCGCAGTGGCATATAGGTAAAAGGAATTTCCGCGGCCTTCTTGCTGTATTCTGCCGGGCGAGATTCGTAGGTAATGTCCATTATCCTAGCTGTCGCTCCAATAACCATATTTGGGTTTAGCTCTCCGTAGGCATTTATATGCCCTGAGTGCTTACCATAGAATGTAGGATGAGGACTGGCAGGTGGCAGGTCAGCAATCATCTCCTTTATGCTTCCCTCCAGGAAGGGGTCAATTTCCTCGACCACCAGTATTTTCGGTGATTTGCTTAGATGTTTCTCGATGAGTTTTTGTGGTAACGGCCAGATAGTGCCCAGCTTCAAAATGCCCACTTTATTCTCCAAATTCAATGTCTTCACTGCCTCTAGAGAATACAGCCAGCAACTACCACAGGTTATGATTAATAATTCCGCCTCTTCCGGTCCTGTATACCAATTAAAGGGAGATGATTCGAATACTTCACGCGCCTTATCCAGTTTTACATGCAATTGCTGATGCAACCATGCGCTTGGGTATGGTATGAATTTGGTTAATGTGGGCGCAACGGGACATATGTTGTCGAAATGTGCCTTGTGCTCCTTTCTGGGCAATTCGCCCAGCTTTACATTGCCTCTGGCGTGAGCAATACGTGTCACGCTCCGTATTATGCAGATAGTATCCAATTCTTCTGCCAGGTCGAAGGCCCATTTTGTCATGTCCTTGGCTTCCTGGAAAGTGCCTGGTTCCAGAAGAGGGATATCCAGCCACTTAGCTATGTTTCTGGTGTCCTGCTCATTAGAGCTGGATATAGCCGATGGGTCGTCGCAACATACCAGGACCAATCCGGCACCTATGCCGCTCATGACAATATTGGCTAGAAAGTCGGAGGCAACACTCACGCCATTCTGTTTCATAGCGGCTATCGCTCTAATGCCAGCGAAGGAGGCACCAGCGGCAGATTCCAAGGCTACTTTCTCGTTTACAGACCATTCAGCGTAGAAATTCATTTTCTTAGCCACGGATGCCAGGCTCTCCATTATCTCCGTTGAAGGTGTCCCGGGATAGGCGGCAGCGAATCCTATTCCTGCCTCCAGTGCCCCTCGGGCAATGGCTTCGTTGCCAATTAAAAGCTCGGTAGTACCCGGAGCATCTATTCCAATACCCGCCATATTATTTGCCTCCTTAAAGTTACTATCTTCCTTTAGGCTAGGAGATTATCTATTATGCTCTCTTGCAGACCAACATAAAGTAGATTCTTCCTATCGCCACTCTTCGCGATGATTTCCTTCAGCGCTCGTTTCTTTTTAAGTAAAGATGCCTCCTTAAGATGGGCTAGATTCCCAGGGGGAAGGGTATTGACCTCAAGCTTCCCCTTTTTCTTAGCCATCTTCATCAGGTCAGCACCGACATCAGTACGGACAATAACGGTATTCCATCCCTCAATACCTTCCACTGAGCCTACTGAAATATCGGCAAACTCCGATGTCATATCCAGGCAGTAGGTGCAGGCAGGCATGATAAACTTCCTGATTTCATCCAGTGGAAATGAGATTTTGCCTGATGAAGTATACGCATCGAATCTATTTGCTGGGGGAGGGGGAATATCAAATTTAATCACCCGTGGTAAATCGAGATTTTCCAGTAAAAATTGATGGAATCCATTAAGTGACAACGCCCAGGTGCAGAACAACCCGACCACTAACTTCACATTGCCTATATTTATTCTGTTCTGTGGTGGCTCATTCCTCATCTTGCTCAACGCTAAGACCTGGCAGGGCATAGCCACTACCCCCATTCTCTCCGTACTATCCTTAGGAATATGGTTTAGAACCTCTAATACCGGGCAAGCCATATAATTGGAGCCAGCCCCTTGAAGTATCTCCTTCCTGCTTCGAGCCAGAAAAGCACTTGGTGTTTTATCATCGGACATTCTTGTCAGAATTGCACCATCAACAAGCCCTTCCTCCAATGCCAACGATAAGATTGCAGTTACCGTTCCTCCATATTGTGCTCTCCCTTTGATATTTGCATCTGTTGACCTTGCCATCAGAACTTCCTTGGTGATTCCCAGTTCAGCACTGCTATATGGCATTCCGAGAACTTGCTGGCTAATCGCATCCATGTCAGTGTAGGTTCGGGGACAGTACTGGTAGCATTGCCCTTCTGATAGGGTGCAATTGTCCAGAAGCACTATCCTGCCCTTATAGGAAACTAAGTAAGGACAACTGCCAGCGCATGCACCACATAGAGTGCATAATCCAGTATCTATAACCTCCGTGAGTAGCTCTTTAGAACCCTTGACTTTCATATCCATAGTTTGTTCCTTTCAGATGACTGACACTGCAGTCAAATTATATTGTATGCTATAGGATAGCATTTTATTTTAGCATATATCTTGCTTAAAAAGGCACGCTGGTGCTCTATAAAATGATAAAATACCGATGTATTTGGTACTCAGCAGCATATGCCGCTGATGCTTCTTTCTATTGAATTGGAAGAGTGAATGCGCCATGTGTTAACTCTTAGAAGGGGGATTTTGCTTTTTAGATTCCGGCTAAAGCTTGTAAGGAGGTGTCTTTATGAGTACCAGTGCCCATCCTTTGCTTAAGGCAAGCAAGGTCATGCTGATCGCTGGGGTTTACGATGTTTTATCGGCTAAGATTGCTCAGCGTGCTGGATTTTCTGCTGTGGTGTTGACTGGATATGGAGTATCAGCAAGCTACCTGGGTGAGCCTGATTTTGGGCTTTTAACTCAAAGTGAAATTCTGGATGTAGCCAGGCGTATAGTTCAGGCTGTGGATATTATGGTTACCGTAGATGCTGATACAGGTTACGGTGGTCCGTTAAACGTGCAGCGTATGGTTCGAGAATTGATAAAAATTGGGGCAGGCGGGGTGATACTTGAAGATCAACGGTGGCCAAAACGTTGTGGGCATATGCGAGGTAAAGAGGTTATTGGTGCAGAGGAACATGCCATGAAAATCCGTGCTGCCAAGGATGCTGCGGGTGAAACCACTTTCATTGTCACTGCTCGCACTGATGCCATCGCTACGCATGGTCTGGATGAGGCAATTAGAAGAGCTAAACTTTATAAGGAAGCTGGGGCTGATATATTGTTTGTAGAAGCTCCACGTAGTAAAGAAGAGCTGCGGCGTATTGGCAGGGAACTACCTCCACCTTTAGCGGTCAATATGATTGAGGGAGGGCTTACCCCTATATGTAGCCTGGAGGAGTTGTATGAAATGGGCTTTTTTGCCATTGGCTATGTGCTTACCGGTCTATTTGCTGCTGCAAAGGCTTTGGAAAGAGCGTTTATTACTCTAAGAGGCGAAGGAGAAAGCTCTTCTATCACCAGAGACTTAATGAGTTTTGAAGATTTCACCAGTATAGTTGGCCTGGGAAAACGCTATCAAGAGGATGAGAAATATAGGATAAAAAGCGAATTATGAAGCGAGTGCCGGGCTTGCCTTTCCCAAAATATAAGCAGCTCGGCTATTTATGCACAACGGAGCACCATGATAAGATAAACGAAAACAAAATTGAGGAGGTGAAAGATGCGTATAAATTAAAAAGCGCTGTAGACTATTTGCGGAAATAAGGAAAGAAAGGAGACAAAAAGGTGGAGAATATGAAGGTAGAGGATTTATTAGCTGTATCATCTAAGGGAATAGAGATGGGAAGCAAGTCAAGTGTTTGTGCTGCGTTTATTTTAGGTGCGCAGGCCATAACCATAATAGGGGGAATAGAGGGGAGAGCGTGGGGGCTGCTGGGGCTTGCCCTTGCGTTGATTGCAATTCAGCAGTTCCAAACGCGGTTTGCTATAGCACGAAATGTGCCAGCAATGCTGAAAATCGGGATAGCTATACTGGTTCTGGGCCTAGTTTTGCAAGCTTGTGTGCTGCTGGGAGTGCCGGGCTTCGTTTCGCAAGCTCCGCAATTTACCGAGATTATTCATCATCTTGCCCTGATAGCAGGAGTTTTTATGATGATTTCAGGGATTGCCGGAATTCAGGCTTCCAACACAGCGAAGGCAGTGATAAAAATGATAGGGGGTGCAGGAGCATCTTAAGGGAGGATTTGTAAGGTTTTATCGTTTATGATAGTTGGAAGTGCTATCCAAGTTTAAACAAGGTGTTTTTAGCATACTAAAAACAGCCACATCTTTTTAGTTTCCGTATGGTTAGTAAAATAAGGGGGAGGTTAATATGAACTATAAAAAGGTTACTGACGAAGTTATCCGGAGACTCAAGGAGATAGTTGGGGATGAAAATGTCCTCTGTGAACATCTTATGGATTATGGGCACGATGAGACGCATATATTGGACTGGGTGCCTCCCGAAGTTGTTGTGAAACCGAAAAACAGAACGGAGGTATCTGAGATATTAAAACTCGCTAACCGGGAAATAATTCCTGTCACTCCCAGGGGTGGTGGAACAGGACTGTCCGGTGGCGCAGTCCCCATTTATGGTGGGATTCTCCTTTCGTTGGAACGAATGAATAGAATCCTGGAGATAGATGAGGATAATTTCGTGGCTGTAGTTGAGCCTGGCGTTATCTTAGCTGAGTTATACAAAGCTGTGGAGGATAGAGGGCTTTACTATCCTATTTATCCAGAAGAGGAGAGTGCCACCATCGGGGGGAATGTCGCCACGAATGCTGCCGGTATGAAGGCAGTGAAATATGGTGTTACCAGGAATTATATCATGGGGTTGGAGGCCGTGCTTCCAAACGGCACCGTAATAGAGACAGGTGGGAAATATGTAAAGAATTCCACTGGCTATAATCTGGCTCAACTTCTAGTAGGCTCTGAGGGAACCCTGGCTGTGGTAACCAAAATTATACTGAGGTTAATCAAGAGGCCAAAGAAGAGATGTTATCTAATTCCCACTTTTGAATCTCTTGGAGATGCCATAAGCACTGTCCCAAAGATACTCAAAGAGGGCATAGTCCCGGTCGCCATTGAATTCATGTCGGGCATTGCCATGCAGTTGTGCCAGAATTACACGGGCATAAAACTTCCTATCCCAGAAGCGCCGAATTACCTTATTATAATTATTGAATCAGACAGTGAATTGGAATTGAAGAATCTTACCGAGCGAGTTAACGCTATCTGCTTAAATAATGGTGCCTCCGATGTTTTCATCGTGGACACGGAGAGGGATATGAAGAAGGTATCTGAGGTTAGAGCAAAGCTGCACTTTGCCGTGAAATCGTTAGGATTGGAAGATATCGGCGATGCCGTAGTTCCGAGGAGTAAGATTCCTGAATTCATGAACATGTTGGGTGAAATAACGCGGAAGCATGGTATTCTGGTGAGCGGTAGCGGGCACGCTGGCGACGGGAATGTGCACTTCAGCGTCATCGCCTTTGGTACGCCAAAAGAGGAGTTCAACCGTAAATTGCCTGAAATTTTGGAGGATGTATTTAGAGGAAGTGTATCGCTAGGAGGTACCATCTCTGGCGAGCATGGAATTGGCGTCGCCAAGAAGAAATATGTTCCTATTGCGATAAAACAAGAGCAGATAGAACTCATGAGAAACATAAAAAGGGTTTTTGACCCAAACTGTATCTTGAACCCGGGAAAGATTTTTGATTAGCAGGATGATTTTAGGCATCGATGAGGCGGGTAGAGGCTGTGTGATTGGTCCGCTGGTTATCTGTGGCTTATTGGCAAGTAAGGAAACCATAGAGCGGTTTCAAGAAATAGGCGTTCGGGATTCTAAGCAGCTAAGCCGAAAAAAGCGTGAGCAGCTTGGTACTGAGATAGCGAGCCTGGCAGAAGATTTTATGCTTATCAAAATAAGCCCTGGTGAGATAGATGTATGCTTGTGGAGGCATGGGCTTAATTCGCTGGAGGCGGCGAAAACCGCCGAAATGATAAACCATCTGAAGCCAGCTGTTGCCTATATTGATGCTCCCGGTAAGGGGGCACGGGGCTATGCAAGGTTAATTAATTCCGCAATTCATGTCAGAATTCCAATCATAGCGGAGAACTTTGCTGACCGGAATTATCCTGTGGTGAGCGCTGCCTCTATACTGGCTAAAGTCCATAGAGACGCAGTGATACAGGAATTACATGGTGAATATGGTGACTTTGGCTCCGGTTATCCCTCGGATAGGAAAACGAGGGAATTTCTCAGGCATTGCTATCAACGAGAGGGAAAGTTCCCCGACATAGTTAGAACTGGGTGGGCGACGGTTAGGAAGATAACCGCTCCCAGGCAGGCTGATCTAGCTCACATAGATGAGTGACTCGTACATCGTTATAACGTTGAAGAGTGGCAACTGTCATTGCGAGCGAAGCGTGGCAATCTCAGGAAAGCAAAACTCAAAAACCAAGGTGCAAAATGAGGAAGATTTTTATATTTTAATTTGTCATTTTGACTTTTTATGTTTGATTTTTGATATTGT
>MNYD01000009.1 GCA_001872925.1 Dehalococcoidia bacterium CG2_30_46_19
ACCCCCTTCCCTTGCTAAGGGAAGGGGTCAGGGAGATAGGTTGCTAAACAATCTCTATAAAAATGCCTCAGATTACTAAAGTCTCTTTGTTTATAACTTACGCATTACAACTTGGTTATTTTTTAGGGGCTAATAAGGCTTTTGCAGTGTCCACCACTTTCTTTACTGCCAAGCCAAGCAGGCTTAAACCAATTCCTAAAGCGATTAGAGCGATACCGAGGAAAGGTAGTAGAGGCATGACCATCAAAATTAGTATTCCGAGTGCTAACCCGATAACCCCCAAAACTATGACGGTATAGAATATAATGGACTCACGCATTTATGCACCTCCTAAAAATTTAGTATTAATTATAACAGTAGAGACATACTTTTTCCAGAGGGTGTGCTGGTTCATATAATTAGTGACACTAACTCGTCTCTTGTCATTGCGAGGAGTGTTAACGGTTGCGAGGCGTAGCCGAAGCAAACTGGAGCATGAAATTCCTCGCTTTCGCTCGGAACAAGGATTGCCACGCTTCCCCTTCGTTTCGCTCAGGGCTTCGGCTCACCGCAATGACAAGGAGGTATTTCTTAGTGTTATAAACATATAGTGTGCCACCTATATACCTGAACCAGAGCAGAGAGGCCGCATTACATTAAATTATCCCGTTTATTTGACTGAAATCATATTGATTAGTTAGTATTATGGTAGTAAAATAAGCGTTCGGATTCTTAGGGGGTGATGACATGATAGAGATGATAATTGATAGCATTCGGGTTAGCTTGATGAATAATCAACGTGTGGTGATTTTGAAGGAGAAGGGAACTAATTATTACTTACCTATCTGGATTGGTCCTGCTGAAGCAGATGCTATTGCGGTAAAGCTGCAAAATGTGGAACTACCTCGCCCGTTAACCCATGATTTGTTGCAAAGTGTAATTTCAACCTTAGGGGGAACGCTTAGCTATGTGGAGGTTAATGACCTCCAGAATGATACCTTCTATGCCAAACTGTACATCAGCGTCGATGGAGAGCAAAAGGAAGTTGATTCCCGCCCCAGCGATGCTATAGCTCTAGCGGTGAGAACTGGAGTGCCGATATACGTTGAGGAATCGGTGCTGGATAAAGCTGGTATCATGCTTGATGAAGAAACAGGCAAACCCGTTTCTGAAGGCAAATCGGGGAAAAAAGAAGGAGTCGATGAGCAGGAGATGAAAGGGCTCTCAGCGTTTAAGGAATTCATAAACACCCTTGATTTAGACGACTTTAAGAAACGTAAATCCTAGTTCACTTTGACTGGGGACTTTGGTGAAACAATGGCCAGCAGCGATACAGTTACTGGTAGTGGGCTTTTATGTCGCGTTCAGCCTTTTAATGCCAGTGGGCATAGGCTTCTGGCTAGATAGGCGAGCATCTCATGAATTCCCGTTATTCATCCTTATTGGGCTTGGTGTCGGTACCATAGTAATGATTTACGGAGTTTACCGCATGGTCAAGCCATTTATGGAAGAAGCTAAAAAGGAAGAACTTCGTGGACCGGCGAAAATGTTTTCCAAGTTGGCATCTTCAAAGCCGAAAAAGGATAAAGAACAGGAATAATGGCTAAAAGGAAGGTTTTAGGCTGCTCCTTAAATTTGATAATCATTATCTCCATCGTCTTTTTAATTTTAATAGTAGTTAGCTTCATCGGTGGCAGTGTGGGGGCATTGATAACGGGTGGAGAACCATTGAGCATTTTTGCTGTTCAGCCCCCTCATCCTCAATTAGCCGCGGAGCATCCTTTCCCCAATCTTCCGATAACCAATACCATGATTACGGCATGGATAAGCATCCTGGTGGTATTTGGCTTATTTTTTGCCGCTACACGAAGGATGAAGCTTGTTCCCCGTGGTCTTCAGAATTTTGTGGAATTTATCTATGAAGCAGGGGCAAACTTCATTGAAGATGCTGCGGGTAAAAAGCATGGGAGATGGTTTTTCCCTGTTTGTGTCACCATCTTCTTGTTTGTCTTGGCTAATGCTTGGATTAATCTCATACCCGGTTTTGAGACCATCAAGATGAATGGTGAGCCCCTACTTCGCAATGCCAATACCGATGTAAATGTGCCTCTAATGCTTGCCGTAGTCGCTTTTATCTCAATAGAGTATTGGGGATTTAAGGCGAAGGGGGCTCCTTATTTAGAGACCTTTTTTAACTTTAAGCCGTTGGGTTCTGGCTTGAAGCAGTTGTTTACCGGCAAGATTAAGGCTGGTTTTGCCGGCATCTTTACTGGTATAATAGTTGCCTTTGCTGGCATACTGGAGATATTAAGTCACTTTATCCGTATGGTTAGCTTTACCTTTCGTCTTTTTGGCAATATGACCGCCGGGGCGATATTAACCCTGATAATGATTTTCCTCATCCCCTGGGTGGTTCCTGCGATATTTTACGGTCTGGAGGCATTCTTTGGCTTTGTCCAGGCGATGATATTTGGTGGATTGACGCTGGGATTTGCCTGTGCTGCGGTAATGGCTGAAGAATAAATAAAGTAAATACGAAATCCTGAGCAAATTTAAGTTTAGGATTTCGCTGAAAGGAGGTTAAACTGATGGATATTTCGGTGGATGTAGCTAGAGTATTAGGTGCCGGTCTGGCTATAGGCCTGGGTGCCCTTGGTCCTGGGATTGGCATCGGGCTACTTGGAATGGGTGCTATGAATGCCCTGGGGCGCAATCCCGAGGCAAGAGGACCAATAATGACCAATATGATTCTGGCTATCGCCTTTGCTGAGGCAGTGGCTATCTACGCCCTTATTGTAGCTATCTTGCTTATTTTCGTAGCATAGATTATGGAAGGTCTAGGACTAGATTTACCAACCTTTGTTGGTCAGCTTGTCAGCTTTCTTATCCTGCTTGGCTTGCTGGTCTATGTTGGCTATAAGCCAATTCGAAAAATGCTTGACGAGCGGGCGAACAGGATAAAGGAAAGCATGGAGCAGGCTGAGGCGACGAAGCAGGAATATGAGCAGGCTAAAGTGGCAGTGCAGGAGCAGATTGGCAAAGCACGTGAGGAGGGGCAGGCAATAATTAGCCAGGCTGCTCAAATTGGAGACAGGCTTAAAGAGGAAGCAAGGGGAGAAGCGAGGAAGGAAGCTCAGGCTCTTGTTGAGCGGGCTCGCGGTGAGCTGGAGCGAGAGCGAGATAAAGTCATTGATGACTTGCGCCACGAATTTGTGGATACCGCTATTTTAGCTGCTGAGAAAGTGATTAACGAAACATTGGACAAAGAAAGACACAGAAAACTTATTGAACAGGCGATGGAGGAAAGCACTACTTTCAAGGAAAATTGAAATGAGGTACCACCCATTTGTCATTGCGAACGAAGTGAAGCAATCTCAAGGATGGGATTGCTTCGGCATTTCATGCCTCGCAAAGACACGTTCATAAGATGGCGAGAATAGCTTCTGGTAAACGGTATGCTCAAGCTGCCTTCGAGCTGGCAAGGGAGAAAAATGAGCTGGAAAGCTGGCAGGTTGACTTGAGGAAGATTGCTGAACTGAGCACCGATGAAAGCCTTACGGATTTATTGGAGAACCCCAGGCTTTCTTTCCAGCTTAAAAGGGAGCTTCTTGAAACACGGCTGGGGGACATAAATGCCCTGGCGTTGAATCTTGCCTGCCTCCTGGTAGGTAAGGGCATATTAGGAATTGCCGGTGATATTTCGCGGGAATACGACCGTTTACTGGATGCTCATCGAGGCATTGAACACGCAGAGGTGCTTACTGCTTTATCCCTGGATGAGGGGGATAAACAGAGGCTTTCCAGTAAGCTTGGGGAGCTGGTCAGGCGTAAAGTCATCGTTGATGCTCGAGTCGACCACGCTATAATTGGAGGATTTAAAGCTAGGGTTGACGATATGCTTATTGATGCAAGTGTGCGTAATAGGCTAGAATCCTTGAGAAAGAGCTTAATTGGAGTTGGCAGGTAATGTTAAATACTAAATACGAAATCCTAAACCAAAATCAAAGGGCAAAAGTAAAAATGCAAAATGACAGGGCAAAATTTAAAAATCAGTTTAGTAAATTTTTTTTGCACTTTGATTTGAATTGTCAAATCCCCCTTACTCCCCCTTTTCTAAAGGGGGATTTAGAGGGATTTTGAATTGTAGTTTTGATTTTTTATGTTTGATTTTTGATATTTGTTGGGAGGTAGCATGGCAACTAGAGGACAAGATATTGTTTCGGTAATTAAGGAGCAAATCGAGCATTTTGGTGCTACTGTAACTGCAACGAATGTAGGCACAGTAGTGGAAGTCGGCGATGGCATCGCTCGAGTTCATGGTCTGAGCGCTGCGGGATACAATGAATTATTACAATTCCCTCACGATATTATGGGATTGGCTCTTAATTTGGAGGAGGACAATGTTGGTGCTATTGTCCTCGGTGACTGCAGCTTGATCAAGGAAGGCGACGAAGTGAGGGCAACGGGGAGAGTGGTTGAGGTTCCTGTTGGTGATGCGCTTATTGGAAGGGTAATTGACCCATTGGGACATCCTCGTGATGGTAAGGGGCCGATCAACACAGATAAGACCCGCCCTGTAGAGAGGGTGGCGCCAAATGTGGTGCTCAGAAAGCCTGTGGATACGCCGGTGATGACCGGTATTAAGGCTATAGACAGCATGATTCCCATCGGGAGGGGGCAACGTGAACTTATCATTGGCGACCGTTTTACCGGTAAATCAGCCATTTCAATTGACACCATAATTGCTCAGAAGGGTGGTGACCTCATTTGCATTTATGTGGCAATCGGGCAAAAAACATCCAAAGTAGCTCAGGTGGTAGCTACTCTGGAGAAGCACGGTGCTATGGAACATACTATCGTAGTAGCTGCTGATGCCTCTGCCCCGGCATCATTGCAATATCTTGCTCCTTATTCCGGTTGTGCTATAGGTGAGGAGTTTATGGAACAAGGAAAAGATGCCTTGATTGTCTATGATGACCTTTACAAGCATGCCTGGGCTTACCGGCAGATTTCTCTGCTGTTGCGTCGCCCTCCAGGCAGGGAAGCTTACCCTGGTGATATTT
>MNYD01000001.1 GCA_001872925.1 Dehalococcoidia bacterium CG2_30_46_19
ATTTTGAATAGATTCTTTTACTAATATGCACCGGGAGGTAAACAATGCTGGAGTTACGGAGAGATTGGTCTGAGTTAGTCATTAATTTGCAAAAAGAGATGGAGCGGTTAATGGATGATTTTGCTACCCGTAAGCCACCGATGGTGCGCTTTTCACCTAAGACTTGGGAACCATCTGTAGATGTATATGAAACTGAGAACGAGGTGGTAATTCTTATCGAATTAGCAGGAGTTAAGGAGGATGAAATAGAGGTTGCCGTTGATAATAAAATAGTTACTATTAGGGGGGATAGGAAGGATATTAAGCGAGGAATTAGGCGGACTTATTCTCAAATGGAGATTTTGTGGGGTCCTTTTGAGAGAAATATCCCATTGACAACCAATGTAGATGTTAGTCAAGTCAAAGCTTATTATGAATCTGGCTTCTTAGAAATAGTTTTACCTAAATTGAATGATGACAAATATCGCCAGGTGAATATTAAAGTTAGGTAGTTAAGGGTGAAATAGAAATGGTCGTTGCCCAGAGAAAGGGAAAAACTACTAAAGAAGAATTTCAAGTTCCTGAAGAGCTATATATTCTCCCCAGTGATGAGGTGGTACTTTATCCCTCTCTCATTATCCCGTTAGCCATAACGGATGAAAAGATGGTCAAGCTTATAGATGAAATTATTACCGGTGATAAGGTTGTTGGTTATTTTGCGCAACGTCCGAAATCGAAAGAAACTCCACCAGCTAATCTTTACTCCATAGGTACTGCTGCTTTAATTGCCAGGATGTTCAAATTGCCTGATGGCTCAATTCGTATTTTTCTTCAGGGGCTTTCCCGGGTTAGATTAAAGGAAGTTACTCAAACTGAGCCCTATATAAAGGCTAAAGTTGAAGTGATTAAGGATAAGTTGGAGAAGAGCATGGAACTGGAGGCTCTTACTCGGAATTTAACTGGACTTTTCCAGAAGGTAGTTGAGTTAGCCCCAAATTTACCTAGCGAGTTGAATTTCGCGGTATTAAACATACCAGATCCTGGCAGCTTAGCTGACTTCGTTGCTATTAATGTTAATCTTAAACTCGAGGAAAGACAAGATATCTTAGAAACTATTGACGTTGCGGAGCGAATTAAGAAACTAACTACTTTTGTCAATCGTGAGTTGGATGTGCTGCAACTGGGAAACAAAATTCAATCTGAAGCAAAAGAGGAGATGACTAAAGCTCAACGCGAGTTCTATCTTCGTCAACAGTTAAAAGCGATACAGAAAGAATTGGGAGAAACCGATGAACGAACTGCAGAGATAAACGAGCTTAAGGAAAAGATTGCTAAGGCAAAGTTAGCGCCACAGGCTCAGGAAGAAGCAGAACGAGAACTTGACCGATTAGCTAAAATGCCACCCGGGGCTGCAGAGTACACTGTATCGCGGACTTACCTTGATTGGCTAATTAATCTCCCTTGGGTGAAAACTACTGAGGATAACTTAGATATAGCCAGGGCATCTGCGATACTTAATGAAGACCATTATGACTTGGATAAGGTAAAGGAAAGGGTGCTCGATTATTTAGCAGTGCGGAAATTAAAATCGGATATGAAAGGTCCTATTTTGTGCTTTGTTGGACCTCCGGGAACTGGGAAAACCTCAGTGGGGCAATCTATAGCTCGTGCCCTGGGGAGAAAATTCATTCGTATGTCGTTGGGAGGTATTAGAGACGAAGCTGACATTAGAGGTCATAGGCGCACATATGTCGGGGCATTACCTGGCAGGATTATTCAGGGACTGAGACACGCTGAATCCAATAACCCAGTATTTATGCTTGATGAGATTGATAAGTTAGGCGTTGATTTTCGAGGTGACCCTGCTGCCGCCTTGCTTGAGGTTCTCGACCCTGAGCAAAATTTTTCCTTTGCAGACCATTATCTTGATGTGCCCTTCGATTTATCCAAGGTAATGTTTATCACCACAGCTAACATCGTTGATCCTATTCCACCAGCATTGCTGGATAGGATGGAGGTTATTGAGTTACCCGGATATATTGAAAATGAAAAACTGCATATTGCCCAGAAATTTCTTATTCCCAAGCAAATTAATGAAAATGGACTAACTCCAGAGCAATTAAAAATCGCCGATGAAGCTGTGCTCAGTATTATTCGGAATTATACTAGAGAGGCTGGATTAAGGAATCTAGAGCGGGAGATTGGCACCATTTGTCGTAAAGTTGCTCGTCAGGTAGCTGAAGGTAAGGAAGCGGTGAGTGTAATTACCTCCGATAAGCTCCATGATTACCTTGGTTCTGAGAAATTTCGCTATGAAATAGCGGAAGGTGCTGACGAGGTAGGTGTGGCTACCGGTTTGGCTTGGACACCAGCAGGTGGCGATATTATCTTTGTTGAAGCCACTTTGGTTCCGGGGAAAGGTAATCTTACTCTTACCGGTAAACTTGGTGACGTGATGCAGGAATCAGCTAAAGCAGCTCTTACTTATACTCGTTCTTTGTTAAGCCGGCAGGTTAAAGGAATGCTTGGTGAATATGTCGCTGTAATTTCCAAGGACTTTTATGAAAAGCAGGATCTCCATATTCATGTTCCTTCTGGCGCTATTCCCAAAGATGGTCCATCTGCCGGCATTACCATGGCTGTAGCTTTAGTTTCAGCGGTAACCAAGCGCCCTGTGAGTAAAGACATCGGCATGACTGGTGAAATCACATTGAGGGGTAAAGTGCTTCCCGTCGGTGGTATCAGGGATAAAGTGTTGGCTGCTCACCGGGCAGGTCTCAAGAGAGTAATTTTGCCCGAGGAGAATAAAAAGGATTTGGAGGAAGTTCCTCAACAAGTTAAGAAAGAACTTCAGCTTATTTTTGTTGACAGTATTGATAAGGCACTTGAAGTGGCCTTGAAGGACAAAATAGCTTCCTAAGCCTCTGGTTTTGTAGATTTCTTAATTAACAAATCAATCTGCTGATAAGGTGGAGTTTGCACGGGCCATCTTGTATTTTTCACGGCAGGCAATTGACCAACGTTGTAATCCACAAGCATTACATTTTCCGTGGCTACAATTTGGTGTTTCCTTCACTTGCCAAAGGTTGTAATATTCCCTTTCGAGGAATTCCCTACTTATTCCGGTGTCAATATGCTCCCAGGGTAACGTTTCATCAAGTGCTCGCCCCCGATTGGCGTAGAAGGAAATATCAAGTCCATGCTCTTCAAACGAGGTAATCCATTTTTGGTGATCGAAACATTCGCTCCAGGCATCAAATTTGCACCCTAGTTGCCAGGCGCGATGGATAACTTTGCTCAGACGGCGGTCACCCATAGATAAAGCTGCTTCTAATTGGCTAGCTTTAAGATTAAGCCAGGAAAATCTTATCCCTGGTTGGTTCAATCCTCGCTTTAATATTTCATATTTAGGTAATAATTTTTCCTCTGTTTCCTGTCCTATCCATTGGCAGGGAGTATGTGGCTTAGGAACGAGAATAGACGTGCTAATATGTAGCCTGCTTTTTCGGCATAGACGACTTATTTTGGTAACAAGCTCAACAATGCTTTTTATATCATCAAGGGTCTCGCTAGGCAATCCGAGGATAAAGTATAATTTTATATTTACCCAATCTTTATTTATAGCAGTTAATGTCTCTAACATAGCTTGTTCGGGAATATTTTTGTTGATTACACGGCGCAATCTTTCACTTCCTGCTTCGGGAGCAAAGGTCAGAGTTATTTTGTGTTGTGCTCTCATTAGTAATTCAGTTAATTCTGCCGTGACTGAATCTAGGCGTAAGCTTGGTAAAGATAAGGTAAGCTCTCTTGGATAATACTGATTCGCTAATTTATCAACGAGTCCCTCAATGTCAGTATATTTTGCGGTGTCCAGGGAAAGTAGAGATATTTCATTATAGCCGCAATATTTTAGCAATTCGGCTATAGCTTTCATTACTTCTTGTTGTGGGCGTTGTCGGACAGGGCGGTAGATCATTCCAGCTTGGCAAAATCGGCAACCTCCAGTGCAACCTCGCTGGATTTCTACAGTTCCATGCCCATGTATTACTTCAATGTAAGGAACCACTGGCTTTGTGACTGGAGGAGGTAATTTGGCTACTACTCTACGTTCGATTTTTGGCTTGACTTCAGGTAGTGTAGGGACAATGCTGTTTATAGTACCATTCTTGTTGTAGTAGACTTGGTAAAAACGAGGCACATAAATCCCGGGCAATTTAGCAGCTTGTCGAAGCAATTCTTCTTTATCCTCTCTATATGCTCGGAAGAGCTCTAGCAACTCGATAATTATTTCTTCACCTTCACCGATGACAAACAAATCAATGAAATCAGCCATAGGCTCAGGATTAAGAGCACAACTACCGCCGGCTATTATCAAAGGATGGGAGTTATCCCTGTGATAATTGAACAAGGGAATTTGAGCTAAGTTCAGGATGTTTAACACATTAGTATAAGTAAGCTCGTAGCCTAGTGAGAAGCCGATAATGTCAAATTCGCCTAGCCTATGTTTTGATTCTAAGCTAAAAAGGGGGATATGGCGTTCTCGCAGCACTACTTCCATATCTATCCATGGAGCGAAAACCCTTTCCGCCAAGACATCTGGTTGTTCATTGAATATCTTGTACAAGATAGCTATTGCTAAGTTGGACATGCCAATTTCATAAATTTCGGGATAGCATACGGCAATTCGAATTGGTGTCGCCTTCCAATCCTTGACTATGCTGTTCCACTCGCCTCCGGTATAGCGGGCAGGTTTTGAAACTCGTGTAAGGATGGTGTTGAATTCGTGCACTTTATCTCAAGCATTATAGCTTCTTGCTATGGTAAACTTCAAAGTATCTAGTTATATAATTTGACATATTTACCTTGGTTTGCTAAATTGTAGGTTTGTTGTGCTATAGTTGTGGAGTAAATTAAACAGGTAGTAAAGGCTGTCCGGTTGAATCCGTGCTATAGTTAGAGTAAAAGAGGTCGATGTATAACTAGGTAGTTTTAAAATAGTTTAAGATATAAGAGGGTTATAGAAGTGCCAACGATTAATCAGCTTGTTCGCAAGGGGCGCAAGAAACCTGGTAAACGAACCAAGGTTCCAGCGTTGCATTTAAGTTATAATGCTATAAAAGGCAGAACTCGCTGGACTGAAGGTTCACCTCAAAAGCGAGGCGTTTGCATTGAGGTTAAGACTGTTACTCCTAAGAAACCGAATTCGGCACTACGTAAGGTTGCTCGTGTAAGGCTAACTAACGGGATGGAAGTGACCGCTTATATTCCTGGTGAAGGGCATAATTTACAAGAACATTCGGTGGTTTTAATCCGTGGTGGTAGAGTCAAAGATGTTCCCGGAATTGGCTACCACATTGTTCGTGGTACCCTAGATACCGAAGGGGTGGCTAATCGGAAACAGGGTCGTAGTCGATATGGTACTAAACGGACTGCGGGCAAGTGAGGTAGCACATGCCGAGAAAGAGTAACAAGGTAGTAAAAAGAGAAATTCCTCCTGACGCTAAATATGGAAGTGTTATCGTGTCTAAATTTATTAATAAACTCATGTTGCGCGGGCAGAAAGCCACTGCCGAGCGTGTTGTTTATGATGCTTTGTTGCTTACCAGTGGACGAGCGGATGGTAGCCCTGTAGAAGTTCTAGAACAGGCGGTTAAGAATGTTACACCAGCTCTTATGGTTAAGTCGCGACGCATCGGTGGGGCTACATACCAAGTTCCTGTGGAAGTAGAAGAAAATCGGGGGCGTTCTATCGCAATGAGATGGTTAATTAGTGCAGCGAGAGCACGCCATGGTAATTCAATGGCAGAAAAATTAGCTGCTGAGTTGACTGATGCTGTTCGTGATCAAGGAGCGGCAATTAAAAAACGCAGCGATGTTTATCGGATGGCTGAAGCTAATAGAGCCTTCGTACATTATCGTTGGTGAGGAGTGGGCGTGTCACGAACTTTCCCTTTAGAAAAGATACGTAATATGGGCATTATTGCCCATATAGACGCTGGTAAAACTACTGCTACGGAGAGGATACTCTACTATACAGGGCGCACTTACAAGATTGGCGAGGTAGATGAAGGCACTGCGACCATGGATTGGATGCAGCAGGAACGTGAGCGTGGCATTACTATTACTTCCGCGGCTACTACTTGCTACTGGCGTGAGTACTGCATCAACATCATTGATACTCCTGGGCATGTAGATTTCACTGCTGAAGTGGAACGTAGTCTTCGTGTGTTAGATGGTGGCATCGTAATACTCGATGCTTTAGCAGGTGTCGAAGCTCAATCAGAGACAGTGTGGCGCCAGGCAGACAAATATGATGTAGCTAGGCTCTGTTTTCTAAACAAGATGGACAGAGTCGGTGCTGACTTTTATCACGCCGTAAGAATGGTAGAAGAGCGACTTCAAGCTAAACCGTTACCCATAGAGCTCCCTCTAGGGGTTGAAAATCTTTTCCGAGGAGTCATTGACCTTGTGGAGAATAACGCTATTACTTTTCCTGATAATCCTGATTTAATGCCTGTGATGGAAACTATTCCTGAGAGTGATAGGGCTGTAGCGGCTGAGTACCGTCAAAAATTAATTGAGAGATTAGCTGAAAGTGATAATCAGATTATGCAAATGTATCTCGAAGGTCAGGATATCCCGGTCTCATTATTAAAAGGTGTTATAAGAAAGTTAACCATAGCTAATCAAGCAGTACCTGTTCTTTGTGGTAGTGCTCTGCGAGGTAAAGGGATACGTCCTCTGCTCGATGCCGTTGTTGATTATCTTCCTTCGCCCCTGGATATTCCTCCTATCTCTGCAATGGGGCTTAGTGGCGAGAAGGGAATTCTTTGTCGGCCTAATGATGAAGATGCTCTCGCAGCGTTGGTTTTTAAAACAGTTTCTGACCCATTTATGGGCAGATTAAGTTATATCCGTGTGTATTCAGGGGAAATAAAAGCCGGGGCTCAGGTTCTTAACTCCACGAGAAATGAAAAGGAACGGCTGGGAAAGCTATATCTTATGCATGCTAATCACCGGGAGGAAATCGATGAAGCTGACACAGGTGCCATTGTAGCCGTTGTTGGACTTAAGAAGACATTCACCGGTGACACGATTTGTAATGTTACCTCTCCTTTGCTCCTTGAATCTATACATTTTCCTGAGCCAGTGATTTCAATGGCGATTGAGCCTAAAAGTAAGGCTGACCAGGATAAATTACATAATGTTTTAAATAAACTTATGGATGAAGACCCGACTTTCCAGTGTTACCAGAATTCAGAGACTGGTCAAACTATTATTTCAGGCATGGGTGAGCTTCATCTTGAGGTTCTCACGGAGCGTGCTTCGCGTGAATTTGGAATAAAGGTAAATGTTGGTAAGCCACAAGTCGCTTATAAGGAAACAATAACCATCCTGGTAGAATCTGAAGGAAAATTTATTCGTCAGTCTGGAGGTAAAGGACAGTATGGACATGTTTGGCTTAGGCTGGAGCCTGGTGAGAGAGGTAGTGGTTTTGCCTTTTTAAATCAAATACGCAGTGGAGTCATACCTAGGGAATTCATTTCTGCTATAGAAGCAGGTAGTCGAGCAGCTGTGCAAAGCGGAGTATCTGGATATCCCGTGGTAGACATTAAAGTAACTCTATACGATGGTAGTTTCCATGAAGTCGATTCTTCTGATTTGGCATTTAACATAGCAGCGTCTATTGCAGTGAAGAACGGTATACCTAAGGCTAAGCCCATCATGCTCGAACCAATTATGAAGGTAGGAATAGTCACTCCAGAGCAATTTCTAGGGGAAATTTTAGGTGATTTAAATTCAAGAAGAGCCCATATTGAAAACATTGAGGCCCACGAGACTTTTTCTATTATTCGTTGTTTCGTTCCCCTATCGGAACTCTTTGGTTTCGCTGGAGATTTGAGATCACTCAGCCAGGGAAGGGCAAATTGCACTATGGAATTTTGTCGTTATCAGGAATTACCTAGTAATTTAGCCAAGCAGCATATGGCTGAGATGGCGGTGAGATAGATGAGCAACCAAAAAGTCCGGGTTAAAATAAGAGGTTTTGATCATAGATTGGTTGATCAGTCAGTGAGACAGATAGTGGATACTGTGGAACGTACTGGAGCCATAGTTGTTGGTCCTATACCCTTGCCTACAAAAATAGAGAAGTTTTGCGTTATTCGTTCCCCGAATATTGATAAGGATTCTAGAGAGCAGTTTGAAATTCGCACACATAAGCGGTTAATAGACATCTTACAACCTAGCGCTAAAACTATAGATGCTCTAAGTCAACTTAACTTACCTTCTGGTGTGCAAGTAGATATCAAATTGTGATAAAGCGATGGTTCAGGGCATTATTGGCAAGAAGATAGGTATGACGCAAGTTTTCCTAGAGAATGGCGAAGTGGCAGCAGTAACTGCTATTGAAGCTGGTCCTTGTTTTGTCACCCAGGTGAAGAATGAGAACAAAGATGGGTATAATGCTATCCAGCTTGGTTTTGGTAAGGTAAGCCATCTTAACTCGCCTCAATCTGGACACCTCAAAGGTATAGAGGAAGTTCGTTATCTTCATGAGTTCAAGACCGACGATGTTAGCTCACATCAGCGTGGTCAGCAAATGGATGTCGGATTTTTGAAAAAAGGTGACTTAGTAAATGTAAGCGGTTTCTCCAAGGGGAAGGGCTTTGCTGGTGTAGTAAAACGCTATCATTTTGCCGGAGGACCAAAAACGCATGGACAATCTGACCGTCATCGTGCTCCAGGGTCGATCGGTGCTACCACGTCTCCAGGCAGGGTGTTTAAAGGAAAGCGTATGGCTGGACATATGGGGCAGCGGAAAGTAACTGTGCATAATGTTGAGGTCATCGAAGCTGATTCTAATCGCAGCCTGCTGTTATTAAAGGGTGCTGTACCCGGGGCTAATAAGGGATTATTGGTTATTGAGAAAGTGGAGGAAGTGTAAGTGCAAGTCCCGGTTTATAATCCATCCGGTGAGGTTGTTACACAACTAGAGATTAGCGATGATATTTTCGGTCTTCCTTTTAATGATGCTGTGGTTCATCAAGCATTAGTAAGGCAATTAGCTAATAAGCGTCAAGGTACTGCGTCCACGAAAACAAGGGGAGAAGTCCGTGGAAGCACGAGGAAACTTTATGCGCAAAAACATACCGGACGAGCAAGGAGAGGAGCTGTAGGGTCACCGCTGCTTAGAGGGGGAGGAATAGTTTTTGGTCCCCACCCTCGTACGTATCACCAAGCTATGCCTAAGAAAATGAGGCGTCTAGCTTTAAAGTGCGTTCTTTCTGCCAAAGTTAGCGAGGGTAATATGAAAGTGGTTGAGGAGTTTACTTTTGATAAGCCAGGAACAAAGGAAATGATTAACATCTTATCAGCACTTGGTATCGATTATTCAGTATTAATTGTTACTCCTGATGCTACTCCAAATGTAGTTAAGTCAGCTAGCAATTTAATTAGCGTGGATGTTTTACCTTCGGCTTTGATCAATGTGGCTGATTTGCTTTCTCATCAAAAGCTAATGATTACTATTGATGCAATACATAAAATAGAGCAAACTTGGGGAAGAAAGGTGATTAAGCATGCATCCCTATGAAGTCTTACGACGTCCCATAATCTCGGAGAAAGCTACATTGCTTCAAGAGGGAAATAAGTATGTCTTCGAAGTAGCTAGAGAAACTAATAAGGCTCAAATTAAACAGGCGATTGAGCTGGCATTTAAAGTAAAAGTATCTAAAGTAAACGTGATAACCACACCTGGGAAGACGAAGAGAATGGGCAGGAGAGAAGTAACAAGTTCACCATGGAAAAAAGCAGTAGTTACTCTGGGACCAGGTGATAAGATCAGTTTCTTTGAGGGTGTTTAAAAAGGGTTAACCATGGGCTCAGTAATAAAGTGGAGAAAAAAGAAGATGTCCAAGCATCATCATCGGAAGCTCCTTAAGAAAACTCGATGGATGAGGAAACATCCCTAGATATAAATTGGAGGTAATTTGTGGCATTAAAAAGTTACAAGCCAACTTCTCCTGGTAGGAGAGGGATGGTTAAAGCTAGCTTTGAAGAAATAACTAAGGCAGTTCCTGAAAAATCATTGCTCTTGCCATTGCGGAAGAAAGGGGGACGCAATAGTCGCGGTGTAATAACAGTACGTCACCGTGGTGGTGGGGCCAAACGCAAGCTTAGGGTCATCGATTTTAAGAGGGATAAAATTGGCGTTCCTGGCAAAGTGGCTGCCATTGAATATGATCCTAATCGTTCAGCTCGGATCGCATTAATTTATTATGCTGATGGAGAAAAACGTTATATCCTTGCTCCCTTAGGTCTTCAGGTGAGAGATGTTGTGGAGACAGGGGAGCAAGTTGACATAAGAATAGGAAATGTCTTGCCTATCGGTTTGATTCCAACAGGCACGCTAATTCATAATATTGAAATCGAGCCTGGCAGGGGTGGTCAGCTTGTTCACAGCGCTGGGGCTGCTGCTCAAATATTGAGTAAGGAGGGTAAATATGTCTCGCTTCAGTTGCCCTCGGGTGAATTACGGAAGTTTCACCACAAGTGTTGGGCTACTATCGGACAACTAGGTAACGTTGAGCATGAGAATTTGGTGCTGGGTAAGGCAGGATGTCGGAGGTGGTTGGGATTCCGTCCTTCAGTTCGTGGTTCTGCTATGTCTCCGAGAGACCATCCTCATGGAGGCGGAGAGGGTAGGTGTCCTCGTGGGATGCCTCCTAAGACACCTTGGGGGAAGCCGGCACTGGGGCGAAAGACACGCCGTAATAGGAAATCGGATACAATGATTATTAAGCGAAGGAAGTGAAATGTCAAGGTCACGTAAAAAAGGTCCCTATTGCGATGCGAAATTACTCAGGAAAATAGAGGCGCTCAATAATTCGGGGGAGAAGGCGGTAATAAGGACTTGGTCCCGTGCTTCTACTATCCTTCCCCAAATGATAGGGCACACTATTGCTGTTCATAATGGGAGGAAACACGTACCTATTTTTATCACTGAAGGCATGGTTGGGCATAAGTTGGCGGAATTTGCTCCTACCAGAACATTTAGAGGGCATGCTAGCAAGGCTAAAGTTACTGTACAGGAGAAGAAGTAAGCGAATGAAGGTAAAAGCTGTAGCTAAGGACGTTGGTATCTCAGCTCAAAAGGTTCGTTTGGTGGCTGATGTAGTTAAAGGTAGAAAAATTGATGAGGCATTAACAATCCTTGGTTTTCTACCTACTCCGGCAGCTAAGGCTGTAGCCAAAGTAATTAAATCAGCAGCAGCTAATGCTGAAAATAATTTTCAAATATCCCCTTCTGTCCTTATAATTAGTGAAATCCTTTGTGATCAGGGGCATACTTTGAAGAGGTTTCGCCCACAGGCAAGAGGACGAATAAGCCCCATTTTAAAGCGGGCTAGCCATATTACAGTGTTTGTTACGGAGGAGGGAAGCTAACCTTGGGGCATAAAGTTCACCCACGCGGTTTTAGATTGGGCATTAGTCAGGGCTGGGATGCTAAATGGTATGCTGAAAAGAACTATAGCCGCTTCTTGCAGGAGGACCTAAAATTACGCAAGGCTATAGCACAAAGATGCCATGGTAGTGGTGTTTCTCGGGTGGAAACCGAGCGGCTTGGAGACGAGATAGGTTTAACCATTTATTCTGTTCATCCCGGCATTCTTATTGGGAGAGGGGGGCAAAATATAGAAATATTAAAAAAGGAGTTGGAGAAAATTAGCGATGGGAAAATTAGGTTAACTATTCGAGAGGTTGAGCGTCCGGAGCTTGAAGCTAACCCTGTAGCCCAAAACATAGCTGAACGAATCGAAAACAGAATTCCATTTCGCCGAGTAATGAAACAGGCAGCTTTTAGAACCTCAGAAGCAGGCGCAAGGGGGATAACGATAAAGTGTAGTGGCAGGCTTGGTGGAGCAGAGATCGCTCGTATTGAGACTTTGCATCAAGGGCAAATGCCATTGCATAAGTTATCTGCTGATATAGACTATGGTTTTGTCGAAGCTCATACGGCGATGGGACGTATCGGGGTTAAAGTGTGGATTTATAGAGGCGATATTTCTAAGGAGGTAATGAAGGAAAGTGCTACAACCGAAACGAGTGAAATATCGTAAAGTCCACAGCGGTCACTTGAGAGGGGAAGCCACTAGTGGTAATACTGTGGTCTTCGGTGATTTTGGATTGATGGCTGAGGAATCTGCTTGGCTAACAGCAAGGCAGATTGAGGCTGCTCGACGTGTTTTGGTGCGTTATGTACGGCGTGGTGGCAAATTATGGCTACGCATTTTTCCAGATAAGGTGGCAACCAAGAAGCCGGCAGAGACAAGGATGGGGGGAGGCAAAGGTTCTCCCGATCATTGGGTAGCTGTAGTTAAAAGAGGCAGAATTATTTTTGAAATGGGTGGCATAACTGAAAGCTTAGCTCATGAAGCAATGCATCTTGCTTCTTACAAGCTTCCCATTGCTACTAGCTTTATTACAAAAGGAGAGATGAAGGTTGAAGGTCAGTGAAATTCGTGCTCTTGGTGATGAAGAGCTGTTAAAGCAATTAGAAGAGGCTCATGAAGAGCTCTTTAATCTTCGTTTTCGTTTAGCTACTCGACAACTTGGCAATCACCGTGAGTTACCGCGAGTTAAGAAGGAGATTAGCAGACTTAAGACTGTTCTTCGAGAAAGGGAACTTAATATATGATGAGTCATTTAGGAAAAAGAAGGGTTAGAACTGGGGTAGTAGTGAGTGACAAAATGGATAAAACTGTTGTAGTAGCTGTAGAGACGGTAAAAACACATCCGTTGTATAAAAAATTGGTGAAGCATATCAAAAAATATAAAGCTCATGACGAAAATAATGCTTGTAAGGTTGGAGACAAGGTAAAGATTGTGGAGATGCGCCCTCTATCTAAGGAAAAAAGATGGCGAGTAGTGGAACTCACATCGAAACCAACAGGAGTACAGGAGAATGATTCAATCCTACACCAGAGTTAAAGTAGCTGATAATACAGGAGCTAAGCAAATCATGTGTATCAACGTGCCTGGTGGCACTAAAAGAAGGTATGCTTATGTTGGCGATATTATTGTAGCCTCGGTAAAACGATCTATACCGCATGGTATGGTGAAACAAGGTGAGGTAGTACATGCTGTGGTTGTCCGTGTGGCTAAACCTTACCGCCGCACAGATGGCTCTTATATTAAATTTGAGGAGAATGCCGCAGTAATTCTTGATGAGAAGAATAATCCTAAAGGAAGCCGTATTTTCGGTCCTGTGGCTAGAGAGCTTCGAGGTAAGAATTTTGCTAAAATAATTTCGTTGGCTCCAGAGGTTGTATAAAATGAAGATAAGGAAAAACGATACTATTGTTGTTGTTGCTGGCAAAGAGAAGGGCAAGAAGGGGAAAGTTCGTAAAGCTCTTCCTAAGGAGAATAAAATTATAGTGGAAGGAGTTAATCTGATTAAACGTCACTCCAGGACTCGAGGGGCAGCCCGACAGGCTGGCATTATTGAGCTTGAAGCTCCGCTCCATTGTTCCAATGTAATGCTACTTTGCGATAAGTGTGGTAAACCGGCGCGAGTTGGTTTTCGTTTTCTAGATGACGGTAGAAAAGTGCGAATTTGCCGTTCTTGTAGCGAGGTGATTGATTAATACTAGCATGACTCGACTAAAGGAGAAATACCTAAAAGAAGTGGTTCCTCAGCTTAAAGAAAAATTTAGTTACCGCAACATAATGCAAGTGCCTAGGTTAGAGAAGATTGTCTTGAGCATCGGTTTGGGAGAAGCGATACAGAATCCCAAGGCACTTGAAGCGGCTGAAAAGGATTTAACAACAATCGCGGGGCAAAAGCCTGTAGTTACAAAGGCAAAGAAATCTATCGCCTCATTTAAGTTGAGAACCGGCATGCCTATTGGGATGATGGTCACGCTGCGTGGTGTGAGAATGTACGATTTTCTGGATAAATTAATTAATATAACCTTGCCGCGTTTTCGTGATTTTCAAGGGGTATTGAGAACCTCTTTTGATAGTGATGGCAATTACAATTTAGGTATGCGGGAGCAAATAGTTTTCCCCGAGATTGAATATGATAAGGTAGATAAGATTCGTGGACTCCAGGTAACTATAGTGACTACTGCCAAGACTAGCGAAGAATCAATGAGCCTATTAGAATTATTGGGCATGCCTTTTAAGGGTAAAAGCAATGGCTAAGGTAGCTAAGATCGTGAAGTCAAAGCGCTCCCCGAAATACCGGGTTCAGCAGCGTAATCGTTGCGAATTATGTGGACGCCCACGTGCTTATATGCGCAAATTTGGCTTGTGTCGCATTTGTTTTCGGGAGCTTGCCGCAACTGGGCAAATCCCTGGAGTGAGAAAGTCGAGCTGGTAAGGACTATATTATGATGGTAGGCACTGACCCAATCGCTGATATGTTGACTAGAATCCGTAACGCCATCATGGCGAGGCGTGATAATGTCATCATTCCCTCCTCTAAAATAAAATTACCCATAGCTAAAATTTTAAAAGACGAGGGGTTTATTCAGGATTATGAGGTAATTAAAGGCAAGCCGCAGTCAACGATAAAAGTATATCTCAAGTATATAGAGGAACAACCAGCACTGCTGGGATTGGAAAAGGTTAGCAAACCTGGCTTGAGAGTCTATGTTGCTAAGGGGGAAATTCCTCGTGTTTACGGAGGACTGGGTATTGCTATTTTGTCTACCTCTAAAGGTATTATGACCGGTCAGAAAGCATGGCAGCTTGGTCTCGGGGGTGAGCTTTTACTTTATGTGTGGTAGTCTGGAGGTTAAGTAATATGTCTCGCATTGGATTACTTCCTATCCCGGTGCCTGAAGATGCACAGGTGAATATTGAAGGGAATAAGGTGACGGTAAAAGGGAGCAAGGGAGAAATTTATCGTTGTTTTCACCCAGACATGTCTATTAAATTAGAGGAAGGGAATATAGTAGTGTCCCGGAAGGGGGACGATAAAATGCACCGCTCTTTACATGGGCTCACTCGTAGTTTACTTGCTAATATGGTTGAAGGAGTTAGTAAAGGTTTTGAGAAAGTTCTAGAGATAAAGGGAGTGGGTTATAGGGTGCAGGGAAAAGGTGATAAATTATTATTTCAAGTTGGGTATAGTCAGCCTGTGGAGTTTCAAATTCCCTCAAATGTTTCCGCTTCAATTGAGGGAACAAACCGTATTTACATTAAGGGTATTGATAAGCAAGTTGTGGGGAGAGTAGCTGCTGAAATCAGAGCTATACGCCCTGCAGATTGCTATAAAGGAAAGGGGATTAGATATAGTGGGGAGGAAATCCGGCTCAAGCCCGGCAAAGCTGGTAAGGCAGTAGCCGGAGGATAGTGAATATAATGCGTAAAACAAATTCAAGAGCGCTTCGGCGAGAACGGCATAAGAGAGTGAGGAGGAAAATATCAGGTACAGCATCTTGCCCTAGATTGTCCGTTTTCCGAAGTTTGAATCACATATATGCGCAAATCATAGATGATTCTTCAAGGAAGACATTGGTTTCGGCAAGTACTCTTGAACCTGTTGCACGAGGAAAACTTGGGCAGGAGGCAAAAATAAAGAGAGCTGAGTTTGTAGGTTCATTGGTTGCTCAAAAAGCAATAGACAAAGATATTAGACAGGTAGTTTTCGATAGAGGTGGATACAAATATCACGGGCGAGTGAAAGCTTTAGGTGAAGCTGCCAGGCAAGCAGGATTGAAAATTTAAGGCTACTAAGAATGAAAGCAGTTACTAAAGTAATTGGCAAAAAAACTAAAATTGACCCTTCAGGGTTAGAGATTAATGAGAAGCTCCTAGCTATTGACCGTATAACCAAGGTAGTTAAAGGTGGTCGGCGTCTTCGTTACAGAGCTCTAGTGGTAGTTGGTGATAACAACGGGCATGTTGGAGTAGGGTTAAGTAAAGCCACTGGTGTTCCTGAAGCAATTCGCAAAGCTAACACAACAGCACAAAAGGAATTGATTGAGGTTCCACTTGCAGGTAATACCATTCCCCACGAAGTTTTAGCCAAATTCGGGGCATCTAAGATTTTACTCAAACCGGCAGGACCCGGAACTGGCTTGGTCGCTAGTAACACGGTTAAGGCAGTACTGGAATTAGCAGGGATAAAGGACATTCTTAGCAAATCCCTGGGTAGTCCTAATCGAGTTAATATAGCTAAGGCAACAATACTTGCCTTAGCAAACTTGAGGAAGCCAGAAATAGTTGTGAAGGACAAGCAAGATGCGGCAGGATGAATTAAGACCGTCTGTAGGTGCTAGACACAAGAAGAAGCGTGTTGGGAGAGGGAACAGCAGTGGTCATGGTACCTATTCGGGGAGGGGATGCAAGGGACAAAAATCTCGCTCTGGAGGCAAGGTACGTCTTGGCTTTGAGGGTGGGCAATTGCCTCTTATAAAGCGATTACCTGAAAAAAGAGGTTTTACTAATGCCTTTAAAAAGAAATATAGTATTGTGAATGTAGGCAAGCTTAGCATATTTCCTGCTAATACCGAGGTAACCAGAGAGAAGCTCTTTGAAGCAGGGTTAATTGAGTCATTAAAGAATCCTGTCAAGATTTTAGGTACTGGTGATGTCCATCACTCGCTGTCTGTGAAAACCGACAGGCTGTCTACTGCTGCGCGAAAGAAGATATTATCTGCCGGTGGCAAGGTAAAAGAGATTTAAATGCAGCGTAGGGAATCACAATCACGTCTTATCCAGGCAATCAGAGACATGTTTCTGTTGCCAGATTTGAGGCGAAAACTCCTTTTTACCTTAGGCATTTTAGTTGTTTTCCGCTTTATAGCTCATGTCCTCTTGCCTGGCGTAGACTCTAATGCACTGAGTAACCTTTTCGAGCAAAACCAGCTTTTCGGTATGCTTGACCTCTTTAGTGGTGGTGCTATGAGGAGATTCAGTGTTGCTACTATGGGAGTTTATCCCTATATCACCTCCTCGATAATTATGCAGTTATTAGTGCCAGTCATTCCTAACCTCCAGGCTCTATCTCGACAAGGTGAAATTGGGCAACGCAAGATTAACCGCATTACTCACCTTCTAACAATACCTCTGGCGGCTTTGCAGGGTTATGGTATGCTGGTCATTCTACAGGGACAAAATGTTTTTGTAGTAGCGTTTGAGCCACTAACCATTGTGACTGTAGTGATGTCAATGATGGCTACAACTATGTTTCTTGTGTGGTTAGGTGAATTGATTACTGAAAGAGGCATTGGAAATGGGATATCATTAATAATCTTTGCTGGTATCATAGCTGGATTGCCGACGATGCTGGGACAAAGCATCCTAGCTGCTTCTGATAACCTTATAGGGTTGGCTGTTTTTATTATCCTTGTTTTAGCCACTTTAGTGTTTGTAGTAGCATTTATTGAGGCGCATCGTCGTATCCCTGTACAGTATGCCCGCACCACTTTTCGCAGCGGGCGCATGTATCGACAATCAGGCGCAACTTATATCCCACTTCGGGTAAACACCGCTGGGATGATTCCTCTTATTTTTGCTATTGCTGTAGTGACACTTCCAGCAACAATTGCTAGCTATTTTGCTAACCCGTCATCCCCGAATTTTGCGAACACAATAATGAATGCTTTTAATCCTGGCGCCACCTTTCCTTTGGGGTTAGTTTACTGGGGAACATACTTTCTATTAGTAATTGGCTTTACTTTCTTTTACACCATGATAATATTCGAGCAACTGGGTCTGGCTAAGAGATTGCAAGAACAAGGTGGGTTCATCCCTGGGATTCGTCCCGGAAAAGCAACTGCTGATTATTTAGACCGTATTATCCGCCTCATTACATTTGGCGGTGCCCTCTCTCTGGGTTTAGTGGCAATTATGCCTTTCATTGCCCAAGGAATTACCAGCGTTGCCACGATAACAGTTTCCAGCATGGCACTGCTCATAGTTGTTGGCGTTGCTTTAGATACTATGAAACAGGTAGAAGCTCAATTAACTATGCGGCGATATGAAGGTTTTTTGAGATAGTGAGGGATTAAGTATGTATATTATTCTCCTAGGTGCTCCTGGTGCTGGTAAAGGAACACAAGCAGATAGACTATCCAGTGAATTAAATTTACCGCATATAGCTTCAGGCGATTTGTTTCGAGAGGCATTGAAGAAGGAAACTGAATTGGGCTTATTAGCTAAATCTTATATGGAACGAGGGGAATTAGTGCCTGATGAGGTAACTATTAAAATGATTTTGCAGAGGATTGAGATGCCCGATTGCGTCTCTGGCTGTCTTTTTGATGGTTTTCCGCGAACATTGGCACAAGCCGAAGCATTAGATAAGGGTCTCGCTGATAAAGGTAAGAATATTGATAAGGTGCTATACATTAAGGTCTCCAATGAGGAGCTTTTGAAACGTCTCGGGGGGCGATGGCTTTGCCAAAATTGTCAGACTCCATATCATTTAATAACCGCACCACCAAAAGTACCTGGAAAATGTGATAAGTGTGGCGGTGAACTATATCAGCGAGAGGATGACAAAGAGGAGACGGTGAAAGAACGATTAAGAGTTTTCTTTGCTCAGACTATCCCGATAGTCGATTATTATAGGGGTCAAAGTAAGCTTATTGAGGTGAATGGTAACCAAGGAATACAGGAGGTGGCTAAGAAAATAATGCTGTCATTGAGAAAAGCAAGGTAAAGCGATTTTCAAATGATAATTATAAAATCCCCTGAAGAAATAGCTATTATGCGTCAAAGTGGTAAAATCTTAGCAGCTATTTTGAGTAGGTTAAAAAAGGAAATAAGGTCAGGAATCAAAACGTGCTGCTTGGATGAGATTATGGCTGAAGAGTTGAAGGTAAGGAACGTTAAATCTTCCTTCAAGGGTTATCAAGATTTCCCAGCTAATTTATGTGTTTCAGTGAACAATGAAGTAGTTCATGGCATTCCTGGTGAGCGAGTATTAAAGGAGGGAGATATCGTTTCTCTGGACGGAGGGGTTATTTTTGAGGGTTTTCATTCTGATTCAGCCAT